>NZ_QGTX01000001.1:900000-1130000 GCF_003182485.1 Geodermatophilus normandii
ACACCTGCGCCAGCCGTTCGACGGTCGCCGCGTACCGCGCCCGCCGCAAGGCCTGAGGCCCCTGTGCAGGGTCCCGCCGCGAGCCCGCGAGCGGTGGGGGGCAGAGGGGTCCTTCCACTAGCGTCCCGCGGGTGACCCCGTTGCGGCTGCGCCACTGGGACGCGCGGCTGCACGCCGCCGTCGGCGCCCTGCCCGCGAGCCCGGCCGACCGCTGGCTGAGGTGGCTGTCGCGGGCGGCCGACCACGGGAAGCTCTGGTTCGCGATCGCGCTGGTCCTGGCGGTGCGGCGCGGGCCGCTCCGGCGGGGCGCGCTGCGCGGCGTCGGCTCGCTCGCGGTGGCCAGCTCCGTGGTCAACGCGATCCTCAAGCGGGTGTTCGGCCGGGTGCGGCCCGACCTCGCCAACCTGACCACCGAGCGGCAGCTGCGCCGGGCGCCGCACACGCTCTCCTTCCCGAGCGGCCACTCGTCGTCGGCGGCCGCCTTCGCCACCGGCGTCGCGATGGAGAGCCCGCTGGCCGGGGCCGCGCTCGGGCCCCTGGCGCTGGCCGTCGGGTACTCGCGGGTGCACGTGGGCGTGCACTACCCCGGCGACGTCGTCTCGGGGCTCGCGATCGGGGCCGGGGTGGCGCTGGCCGGACGGCGCTGGTGGCCGGTGCGGCCGACCGAGCCGGCGCGGGTGCGCCCCGCGCAGACGGCTCCGGCCCTGCCCGACGGCGAGGGCCTGGTGGTGGCGGTGAACCCGCGGTCGGGCCCGGAGGACTACGACCCCGCGGAGGAGATCCGGCGGCTGCTGCCGGCCGCCGAGGTGCTCACCACGTCGGCCGGGCAGAACATCACCGACGTGCTCGAGGACGCGGTGCGCTCGCGACGGCCGGCGGCGCTCGGGGTGGCCGGCGGCGACGGCAGCGTGGCGGCCGCCGCGGCGGTGGCGCTGGAGGCCGGCCTGCCGCTGGCCGTCGTCCCGGCGGGGACGCTGAACCACTTCGCCCGCGACCTCGGCGTCGAGACGATCGAGGAGGCGGCCGAGGCGGTGACGGCCGGGCAGGCGGTGTGCGTGGACGTCGCCGACGTCAACGGGGTCCCGTTCCTCAACACCGCGAGCATCGGCGTCTACCCGGAGCTGGTGCGCCGCCGGGACGCCCTCGAGGGCCGGCTGGGCCGGTGGACGGCGACGGCCGTGGCGGCGGCGCAGGTGCTGCGCCGCGGGACGCCGGTGTCGATCGTGCTCGACGGCCGGCCGGCGCAGGTGTGGATCCTGTTCGTCGGCAACTGCAGCTACACCCCGCGCGGGCTGGCGCCGGCCTGGCGGCCGCGGCTGGAGGACGGCCTGCTCGACGTGCAGTACCTGCGCGCCGACGTGCCGTTCAGCCGCACCCGCGCGGTGCTCGGCGCGCTGCTCGGGATCAGCGACCGCAGCTCGGGCTACGCGTCGTTCCAGACGGCGCAACTGCGGGTGCACCTGTGGTCGGGGCCGCAGCGGGTGGCCTACGACGGCGAGACGGGTGAGTCGTCCTCGACGTTCGTGTTCGGCAAGCGCTCCCCGCTGGCGGTGTACTGCAGCCGCACGTCCTGAGCCGCTCCGGGGGTGTTCCTGCGGTGTCCTCCCCGCTCCTGCGGTGCTGCACGACCGCAGGAGAAGCCGGAACACCGCAGGAGCAGTCCCTCCACAGGGGCACTGCGCGGAGGGTCGGTGTGTGGCTAGGGTCCCGGATCCGTGATCGCCGACGGGGGTGGACGACGCATGGGCAGGGCTGCACGGACGGCGGCGGCGCTGGTGGTGGCGACGGCGGCGCTGGCCGGGTGCTCCGAGGCCGAGCCCGCCAGCGAGACCCTGCCGAGCACGAGCGCACAGGCCGCTCCCACCACCGAGGCCCTGCCACCCCTCGGCCCCGCCGACTTCCCCATGCCCCCCGAGGCCCGTCAGAAGACCCCCGCTGGCGCGGTCGAGTTCACGCGTTACTACATGGCTCTCGGCAACCACATCGCCACTGGTCCGCTCGACCCCGAACCTCTGCTCGAACTGAGTAACGGCTGCAATACCTGCCAGATGGTCGTCGATAGCTACGCCGCCGACCGCACCGCCGGCTATATGTATGGGCCCAGCACATACACGTTCGCCGAGTCGGGCCCCGCCATGATCGAGGGGGATACCGCCGCCGTCGGCTTTATATACGCCGAGAGTGCGCTGACTGTTTATCGACCCAACGGGGAGGTTGTGCAGGAGCGCTCAGCCGCCGCTACAGGGACGCTTCAATCTGGGGCCCAACTGACGTGGGATGCGGAACGTGTCACTTGGCTCGTTCAGATTCTGACCGTCGGCTGAGATGCGGCGGACATTTGCACTCGGAGCGCTGGTCGCTGTGGCCGTCAGTGTATTCGCAGGTGGGTCGGCGAACGCCTGCCTGCGCTTTAGTTGCCCTGAGCCTGAGGTGTCTTTAGGTGCGGGCGTCCTGAATGCTGCCTATGTCGCATACACGGAGGGTGGGCTTGCCGCCAACAACGCCGCGCCAGCCGACCATCCGTGGACCTATCTGTTGTCGCCGCCTTGCGGATTGGCAGTGAGCAATGGCGACGTCTGCGGGGACAACGACGACCGTGTCTGCCCTGCTCCGCCAGGGCGCATCGCCCGGGACATGGTGGTGCAGCAGCGACGTCTCATGCTGTCGACGGGGACGACCATCGACGGGGTCTATGCGGTAGCGGGCTCACCGGCGGGCACGGCCGTGGGGATCTGGGAGGTCTTCGGTCGGACCTGCGTGGACATCACCGACCTCAACCCGCCGCCGTCGCCGGACGAGGTGTTCCGCTACTTCCAGACCCTCCCCCTGCCGACGCTGGCCACCCGCCAGCAGCCACCCGGCAACGCGCTGGTCGGCCTCCCCGTCGTCTTCTACGCCGACGGCCCGACCGGCCAGGACTTCACCCTCGACATCCGCGGCTTCACCGTCGAGATCACCGCGACCGCCGAGTCCTTCACCTGGCACACCGGCGACGGCACCGACCTCACCACCACCGACCCCGGCGCCCCGTACCCGCACCAGACGATCACCCACGACTACGCGGCCGGCACCTACACGGCGTCGCTGACCACCACGTGGAGCGGCACGTTCCGGGTCGACGGCAGCGCCGACGTCGCGGTGCCCGGGACGACGACGACCGAGGGCGCACCCGTCACCTTCGCCGTCGTCGAGGCCCGCGCGGTCCTCACCGACCCCTACGACTGACCCCGGACCGGACCACCGCCAGCACCGCCAGCGACGCCAGCGCCTCCCCCAGCTCCTCGACGAAGGTGGCCGACGACGCGGAGAGAACCCCGACGTCGTCCTGCACCGCCTCGACCAGGCCGGTGAGCGCGTCGAGGCCCAGTGCGGCCAGCGCGTAGCCGGCGAACGCGGCCACCACCCGGGTGCCCGCGGCGACTCCCCACGCCCGCCCCGCCGCGGCGAGCAGCGCGAGCGACGGCACCGCGACGGCGAGGCCGAGGACCAGCGTGGCCGCCGGGGAGGTCTCCGACTCCACCGCCGAGTGCGCGCTCTGCAGCTTCAGGGCCGCCAGCACCAGTGCCGCCCCGGCGACGCCCACCCACCACAGCCGCACGCGGCCCCGGGCGGACCGGCCACCGACCCCCGCCACGACGCCGGCCGCCGCGAGGACCCCGGTGGTGAACGACCGCGGCAGCCCGCCGACCGCGTCGAGGGAGAGCAGGTGGCGCACGGCCGGCGCCGAGCAGTGCCCGAGCCCGCAGCTCAGCCGCACGGCGAAGGCGGCCCCGAACAGGACGACCGCCGCCACGACGAGGAGCACCCACCAGGCGGTCCGCCGCTCGGGAGGGGCCGCCGGCTGCACCCGCTGATCATCTCCCGCCCCGGAGCCCGGCCGCACTGACCGAGCAGAGTGACGTGTCGATCACTAGGTTTCGACCAGGGTGTCCCGTACCGCAGCGCGGGCATGGGACACGCAGAAGGTCCCATCGACGGAAGAGGTCACCCATGTTGGTCCGCCGGATCGCCCGGCCCCTGCTCGCGTCGTCGTTCATCTACGGCGGCATCGACACCCTGCGCAACCCGCAGACCCGGGTCCCGGGGGCCAGGCCGGTGGTCGAGCAGATCACGAAGACGGCGGACGAGCAGCTGCCCGTGCAGGTGCCGCGCGACGTCGAGCAGTGGGTCCGGATCGACGCCGGGATCAAGGTCGGCGCCGGCTCGCTGTTCGCCCTCGGCAAGCTCCCCCGCCTGAGCGCCCTCGCGCTGGCCGCCAGCGTCGTCCCGACGACGCTGGCCGGGCACCGCTTCTGGGAGCACGAGGACCCCGAGGAGCGCTTCGGCCAGCTGTCGAACTTCCTCAAGAACGCCGGCCTGCTCGGCGGGCTGCTGATCGCGGCCGTCGACACCGAGGGCCGCCCGTCGGTGGGCTACCGCGCCAAGCGCGCCGCCAAGCGCGCCGCGGACTCGACGGAGAAGAGCTACGAGAAGGCGAGCAGGCGCGCGGCCAGGGCGCAGAAGAAGGCCGCCAGGAAGGCGAGGAAGGCCAGCTGAGCACGCCCCTGGGGCCCGCGGCCGCGCTCCGGAGGATCGCCTTCCTCCTGGAGCGCGCCCGCGAGCCCACGCACCGGGTGGCCGCGTTCCGCACCGCGGCCGCCGTCGTCGACGCGCTCCCCGAGGGCGAGCTCGACCGGCGGATCCGCACCCGGACGCTGACCGACCTGCGCGGCATCGGCCCCAAGACCGGCGCCGCGATCGTGCAGGCGCACGCCGGCGAGGTCCCCGAGTACCTCGCCCGGCTCGAGGAGGCCTACTCCGAGCTCGTGCCGCTCGCCGACGACGTCGCGGAGTTCCGCAGCGCCCTGCGCGGCGACCTGCACACGCACTCGGACTGGTCCGACGGCGGCAGCCCGATCCGCGAGATGGCCGAGGCGGCGATCGCGCTCGGCCACGAGTACATGGCGCTCACCGACCACTCGCCGCGGCTGACCGTCGCCAACGGGCTGACGGCGGAGCGGCTGGAGCGCCAGCTCGACGTCGTCGCCGAGCTCAACGAGGAGCTCAGCCCCTTCCGGATCCTCACCGGCATCGAGTGCGACATCCACCTCGACGGCAGCCTCGACCAGACGGACGAACTGCTCGGCCGGCTCGACGTCGTGGTGGCCAGCGTCCACTCCGACCTGCGCGCGGAGTCCGCCGCCATGACCGCCCGGATGCTGGCCGCCGTCGCCAACCCGCACACCGACGTCCTGGGGCACTGCACCGGGCGGTTGCTCATCCCGCGCGAGCAGCGGGAGGGACGGCGGCAGCGGCCGCGACCGGAGAGCGCCTTCGACGCCGAGGCCGTGTTCAGCGCCTGCGTCGAGCACGGCACCGCCGTCGAGATCAACTCGCGCCCGGAGCGGCTGGACCCGCCGCTGCGACTGCTCTCCCTCGCCGTGGAGCTGGGCTGCTCGTTCTCCATCGACACCGACGCGCACGCACCCGGCCAGCTCGACTGGCAGGACAACGGCTGCGAGCGCGCGGTCGAGACCGGCGTCGACGTCGACCGGGTGGTCAACACCTGGACCGCCGACGAGCTGCTGGACTGGACCGCCGGCTAGCGATCGTCGAGTCCGCGGAGGACCGGGCCGGCCGTCCGCGTGCTCGCCTCCTGGGCCGCGTGCCTTAGGGTCCCTCGCGGGCGTCGAGTTCCTCTCGCACCCCGGCAGCCACCTCGAGGACGTGCGGTGCACGCAGGAGGCCGAGGTGGTCGGTGCTGATCCGACGGACGTCGAGGTCCCCGGTGAGCAGTGCCGACCACCACGCCGGGTCGTCGGTGTTCTCGTCCGAGAGGTAGACCAGCGCCGGTCCGGCCCAGGGCGCCGGCCGGTGGAACCGGGCCACCCGGGCGCCCTGCTGGTGGAAGACCTCGGTCCGCACGGCGGGCTCGTACCGGAGGATCCCCGCCCCGAGGATCCGGAGCCGGGTCCCCCACAACTCGCGCCGGGCGACGGGCCCAGCGTCAGGACCCATGGTGCGGGGCGCGTCGTCCGGCTTGGCGGCCGGTGGCAGGAACGTGTCGAGCAGGGTCAGCAGCGACACCGGCCGTCCCCGCTCGCCGAGCAACTGGGCCACCCGCAGGGCCACGAGACCCCCCAGCGAGTGCCCGACCAGGGCCACCGGCCCCTGGGGCGCCGCCTGCTCGACGATCCGCAGCGCCCGGCGAGCTGCCCGGCCGACGGTCCAGTCCGGCAGGCCCCGCTCCTCGAAGCCGTGCGACTGGATGGCGCTGACCCCGCGGTCCGGGCCCAGGCCCGCGGCGAAGGACTCGAAGAACGCCGCCGCGCCACCGGCGCCGGCGAAGCAGAACACCGGCGCGCGGCACCCCGGCGGTCGCAGCCGCACCAGGCCGTCGGAGCGGGGCAGCCGTCCCTCGGCCGCGGCCCGGTCCACCAGTGCGGCGAACTGCTCCAAGTTGGGGTTCTCCGCGAGGTTGGCGGTGGTCAACCGCCGGCCGAGGTCGCCGTGCGCCCGTTCGAGCATCTCCTCGACGCTCAGCGAGTCCCCGCCCAGGGCGGTGAAGCTCTCATCCCGCCCGACGCGGTCGAGCCGGAGGATCTCCGCCCAGATCCGCTCCAGCCGCCGCTCCGTCGGGGTGACCGGCGGGATCGGCTCGGGGCGCGGCGGCGGCGCGGGCAGCGCGCGGACGTCGACCTTGCCGCGCTCGTTGCGCGGGAGCTCGGCCACGAGCACGATGTCGCGCGGGACCATGTAGTCCGGCAGCGACCGGCCGGTGTCGGCCCGCAGGGCCGCCGGGGACGGCGTCCGGCGAGTCGGCACCGGCACCACCCAGGCCACCAGCCGCTGCTCGCCGGTGTCCTCGGGGACCGCGCGGACGACGACGTCGAGCACGTCGGGGAGCACGCGCATCGCGGTCTCGACGTCCGCGGGCTCGACGAGGTAACCGCGGATCTTGGCCGCGTCGTCGACCCGTCCCCGGAGGACCAGCGTGCCCTCGGCGTCGATCTGCGCGCGGTCGCCGGAGCGGTACCGCGTGCGCCCGTCCGGCAGCGGGGTGAAGCGGTCGACCAGGGCGGCCGGCTCCCGCCAGTAACCACCCGGCAGGTACGCCGACGTGACGACCATCGTGCCCACCGTGCCGGCGGGGACCTCGGCGCCGTCCTCATCGACGACCGCCACCTCCCGGGTGGGCACCGGGAGGCCGGCCGGGAGGGGACCGTCGGGGACGGCCTGACCGGGGAGGACCTCGTAGGTCGCCAGCATCCCGGTCTCCGAGGAGCCCAGCCAGTTCAGGAAGCGCCCGTGCACGTGCCGCAGCGCGGCGGTGGCGTCGGACCCGAAGACCTTCTCACCGCACGTGGTCACCAGGCGCACGCCCGGCAGCACCTCCTCCGGCCCGAGCGCGCCCACGACGGCCCGCAGGAGTGACGGCGTCGCGTGCAGCGTGGTGATCCGCCTGTGCAGCAGCCAGTCGGCTAGCTCGCGGCGACCCATCGACCGCGGGTCCTGCACGCAGAGCGTGGCGCCGTTGAGCAGAGCCATGACGACCAGTTCCTGCCCGGCGGCGAAGGCCTGTGGCAGGATCAGCGACACCCGGTCGCTGGGGCCGATACCGAACCTCACCCGGCCGATGAGGGCCGTCGACAGCATCGTGGCGTGCCGGAGCACCACGCCCTTTGGCTCCCCGGTGCTGCCGGAGGTGAAGACGATGGTGGCGGGGTCGTCGAGGGTAACGGCCGGCCGGGAAGCCGGCTCGGCGCCCGTGCCGGGCCGGAGGGAGCGCAGCGGGCAGACGTCGGACAGCACCCCGGCGTCCCGGCGCTCGTCGTCGGCCAGCACGAGGCGCAGCCCCGCCCGGGACGCCACCTGCGCGAGCCGGCCCTCGGGCTGCCACACGTCCAGGACGACGCAGGGCCGCCCCGCCATGACGACGCCGAGCATGGCGACGACGCTGTCCACGCCCTGCTCGGCGAGCACGCCGACCGGACCGGCCGACCCCAGACCGGCGAGGTCACCGGCTACGTGGCGGACGGCGGTCATCAGGTCGCGGTAGGTCAGGGAGCCGTGCCCGGACTCGATCGCGACGGCATCCCCCAGGACGGCAGCGACCTCCTCCAGCCGGTCGACGATTCCGAGGTGTGGGCCGGGGAGCTCGAGTTCCGGCAGCCCGGGCACCAGTTCAGCCATCAACTCGCCTTCCTCGACGGACAGGCCCACTGCCCCCGGGTGCAGGCAGGCCGAGCCACCAGGGTCCGGTGGAGCTCCGGACATCGAAGGTAGCCGAGTGCAACAGACCGGCATCCCGGCGATCGCCCCACCGGGTCACGCACACCCGTTACCCGGGCCGTCGGCGTCGGGTGCGGCTGCGCACCACCTCCAGCGCGTGCCCCGCGCGTCCCGCTCGGGCACCTCGCCATCGGTGACCGCTGCGGCCGGAGCTGCAACGCATCGCCGACCTGCACGGGAGCGGGGACAGCCGCTGTCCGACCCGCGGTGCACCGGGCGGGGTACTCGGCGGCTCCTGCCGTCGAGGGTCCGCCGCCCGCGACCGCGGTCAGCGACTGCCGGCTAACGACCGACGACGGCGCCCGGGTCGAGGTCGGCCGGCGAGGTCGCGCCGGTGAGCGCCAGTACGTGCCGCAGGTGCGCGGCCAGCGCCTCCAGTGTGGCGGTGACCCCCGCCGCTCCCCCGGCGGCCAGCGCCCAGAGGACCGGCCGGCCGACGAGGACGGCGTCGGCTCCCAGCGCCAGCGCCACGAGGGCGTCGGTGCCGCTGCGGATCCCGCCGTCGACCAGCACCGGCACGCGGCCGCCCACGCCGTCCAGCACGTCCGGCAGCGCGTGCGCACTGGGCACCACCCGGTCCAACTGCCGCCCGCCGTGGGTGGAGACGACGACGCCGGTCGCGCCGGCCTCGACGCAGCGGGCGGCCTCGTCGCCGCGGAGCACGCCCTTGACCACGACCGGCAGGCCGGAGACCGCGGCCAGCCGGCCGATGGTGTCCGGCGTCATCGAGGGGTCCTGCTCGGCGGCCTCGCGGGCCACCGCGCCGGGCACCAGGTGCTGCGCGAGGTTGATCAGGTACTCGTCGTCGGGGACGGCGATGCGGACGCCGGCCACCCGTCCCTTGCGGCCGACGTAGGGGGTGTCGACGGTGAGCACGACCGCGCGCGCACCGGCCGCCGCGGCCCGTGCGACGAGCGCCTCGGTCAGCCCGCGGTCGCGCATCAGGTAGGCCTGGAACCACCACGGGCCGGTCGCGGCGGCGCCGACCTCCTCCAGGGTCCGCGACGCGCGGGTGGAGACGACGGTCAGGCACCCGGCGTCTCCGGCGCCCCGCACGGTCGCGCACTCGCCGTCGGGGTGGGCCAGCGCGTGGAACGCCATGGGCGCGACGACGAACGGGGAGGCGGCCGGCGTGCCGAGCAGCCGGGTGGCCAGGTCGACGCGGGACACGTCGTGCAGCACCCGCGGCCGCAGCCGGAAGTCCCGCCAGGCCGCCTCCGCCTCGCCGAGGGTCACCTCGTCGCCGGAGCCGGCCTCGTAGTAGTCCCAGATCTCGGGCGGCAGCACCGCGCGCGCCCGCTCGCGGGAGTCGGCCAGCTCCGTCAGCACGCCGCCTCCCCTCGTCCCGGGCCGGAGCTCCCCGGCGCGGCAGGACAGCGTAGCGACGCCCCGGCCGCCGGTCGACGCCCGAGCGCACGTCGGTGACCCCAGCACCAGCAGGGGCCGGGACGCCCAGCCGGACCTCGTTGCCAGGGGACGCGGACGGGGTCACGGGGACCATGGGCGCCCGGACAGGGCAGGGAGGCCGTACCGTCCGGACCGGACGACGGAGAGGCCACGGGGAGACCATGCCGCGCACTGCACGACCACTGCCGTATCTCACCGCGGGGCTCGTCGTCTTCGCACTGGCCGTGACCGGCTGCACCGGTACCGCCGCGACGTCCCCTCCCTACCCCGTGAGCACCCGTGTGCTGGACCTGAGCGATCCCTCGCGCTCGACCGATCCGACGCCGGAGCAGCGCGGGCTCGATGCCCGTCCCGGTCGCGACCTGCCGACCACCCTCTGGTACCCGAGGACCGGCGAGGGCCCGTTCCCGCTGGTCGTCTTCAGCCACGGCACGGACGCCTCGCCCGAGGGCTACGAGGAGCTGCTGGAGGCCTGGGCGGCTGCGGGGTTCGTGGTCGCCGCTCCGACCTTCCCGCTCACGTCCGCGGGGACCGCGGTCATCGAGGAGGACATCGCGAACCAACCGGCCGACGTCTCCTTCGTGCTGACCGAGGTGCTCGCGCTCGGCACGACCGACGGAGACCCCCTGGAGAGGCGGATCGACCGCCGGCACGTCGCCGCGGCCGGCCACTCCGCCGGCGCGGCCACCACCTCGGCACTGCTCTTCTCCTGCTGCCTCGACGAGCGCGTCACGGCCGAGGTCGTCCTCGCCGGGGGGACCGGCGGTTACCCCACCGACTTCGCCGATGTCGACGTCCCCACGCTGTACGTGCACGGCACCGACGACGAGGGCATGAGCATCGACGACGCCCGCGCCCTGTACGAGGCGCAGCCCGGCCGCAAGGCCTTCGTCGAGCTCCCGGGCGGCAGTCACACCGACCCCTACTCGCGGACGTCCGACCCGTACGCCGCCGCGGTCCGCGCCGTCACCACCGACTTCCTGCGCTGGACCCTCGACGGCGACCGCGCCGCCCTGGCCGAGTTCGTGATCGACGCCGGCCGTCCCGGCGTGGCCGAGCTGAGGCAGAACGCGCTCTCCGGCTGACCTCGGGCGTCGGCCCCCTCACCCGGACACCGGCGAGCTGCCCGGCCGGGCTACCGACCCAGGGTGCGTCAGTCCGAGGCGCGCTCGGCCACCGACTCGACGACACGGGCGAGCTGCTGCACGAACGGCGGGCGCAGCAGCCCGAAGTGGTCGGTGCGCACGTGCTCGACCGTCAGCTCGCCCGGGAACAGGCGCGGCCACCAGCGGGGGTCGTCGTCGTTCTCCTCGGAGACCACCAGGAGCGTACGGCCCGGCCACGGCTCGGGACGGTGGAAGCGCGCCACCCGGGCACCCAGCTCGAAGAAGACCTGCCCCTGCGTGCCCGGGTCGTAGGGCCGCACCCCGGCGGCGAGCAGGCGGGCGCGGGTCTGCCACAGCTCGCGCCGGCTCCCGGCCGCCTGACTCGGCCCCACCTGCATCTGACGTCGGGCCTGCAGCACGCCGAGGGGTGTGGGGAGCCCGTCGTGTCCGCCGTCGGCCGGCTGCTTGGCGGCGGGAGGGAGATAGGTGTCGAGGATCGTCAGCAGGGGCACGCGGCGGCCACGCCGGTTGAGCAGCTGCGCGACCTTGAGCGCGTACAGGCCGCCGAGGGAGTGCCCGACGAGCAGGACCGGTCCCGTCGGGACGGCCTCCTCCAGCACCCGCACGTACCGGCGCGCGGCGGCCGCGACGGTCCAGTCCGGCACCCCGCGGTTCTCCAGCCCCTGCATCTGGAACGCGTACACCGGCCGGTCGTCGAGGGCCCGGGCGAGCGGCTCGAAGACGGCGCCCACAGCGCCGGCACCGGCGAAGCAGAACACCGGCGTCCGGGTGCCCGTGCTGCGCAGCCTCACGAGGGTGCCGTGACGGTCAGGAGTCGCCGGGCTCGTCCGTGCACGGTCGAGTGCAGCGGCGAAGTCGGCGAGGGTCGGGTGTTCTGCCAGGTCAGCCGTCCGCAGGGACAGCCCGGTCTGCGCGGCGACGGCGGCGAGCATCTCCTCGACGGCGAGCGAGTCCCCGCCGAGCGCCGTGAAGCTCTCGTCCCGGCCGACGCGGTCCAGGTGCAGGATCGGCGCCCAGATCCCGGCCAGCACGGCCTCGGTCCCGGTGATCGGCGTCACCGGCTCCCCCCGTTCCGGCACGGGTGGCAGCCGGGTGACGTCGATCTTGCCGCGCTCCGTGCGCGGCATCGTCTCCATGAGGACGACGTCCCGCGGCACCATCCAGTCCGGGAGCGCCCGGCTCAGCGCTGCCCGCAGCCCCGCGGGCGAGGGGATGGTCCCCGACGCGTCCGGCACGACCCAGGCGACGAGGCGCTCCGCCCCGCGTTCGGTGGCCCGGGCGCGGACGACGGCGTCCACGACCTCGGGTAGGGCCAGCAGCGCCGCCTCGACCTCCCCCGGCTCGACCAGGTAGCCGCGGATCTTGACCGAGTCGTCGGACCGCCCGAGGAGGTGCAGGCAACCGTCCTCGTCGAGCCGGGCCTTGTCGCCGGTCTGGAACCGCCGGCGGCCGTCCGGGAGGTCCTCGAACCTCGCCGCCGTCCGCTCCGGGTCCCCCCAGTAGTAGCCGCTGTGGTGGGCGGAGGTGACGGCCAGCAGGCCGATGGTGCCCGGCGGCACGGGGCGGCCGTCGTCGTCCAGGACCTCGATGGTCTGGTGCGGATAGGGCCAGCCGAGCGGAACGATCCCGTCCGGGACGCGGTCCGAGGGACGGATCTCGAAGCTGGCGAAGGCGAGCGCCTCGGTCGCGCCCACCCCGTTGGCGTAGCAGGCCTCCGGCCCCAGGTGCGGCAGGAACGCGGCGACGTCCCGGCCGTAGGACTTCTCCCCACCGGTCATGAACCGCCGCAGCGCCGGGATGAGCTCGCCGGGCCGGAGGACCGCGGTGATCGCCCGCATCAGGGCCGGCGAGCACAGCGTCACGGTGATGCGCCCGTCGCGCAGCAGGCCCACCAGCTCGTCCAGGCCACGGACCCGTGGGTCGAGGACCACCAGGGTCGCCCCCTGCAGCAAGGTGGGGAACAAGATCATGTCGGCGGCAGCGAAGGCGTAGGGGAGCACCAGCGCGACCCGGTCGGACCCCGTCAACCCCATGGCCCGGATGCCGGCGTCGGCACTGGTGACGGCGGACCGGTGTGTGTAGACGAAGCCCTTGGGGACGCCCGTGCTGCCCGAAGTGAACACCAGCACCGCTGCGTCGTCCGGGTCGAGCTCAGGGAGGGTGGCGTCGTCCGGACCGGGCTTCCCCGTGGCCACCGGGAGGTCCTCGAGCGCGAGGACCGTCTCGATCCCCGGCAGGCCCACCGACGCCGGGCGGTGGGCCCGGTCGGCGACGAGCACCCGCACACCGGCCTGTGCGGCGATCTGCGCCACCCTGGCCTCGGGCAGCAGCACGTCCAGGACGACGCAGGGGTGCCCGGCGGCGATCACCGCGAGGAATGCGGCGACGCTGGTGGTGTTCTGCTCCGCGTACAGGGCGATCGGCGTCCGGTCCTCCGGATCACCGACGGCGCGCACCAGCTCGCCGGCCGTCGCCCGCACGCGCCGATCCAGCTCGGCGTAGGTGAGAGCACCGTCCCAGGAGTCCAGCGCCACCCGGTCCGGCAGGCACCGGGCGACCTCCGCCAGGCGCTCGACGACGTTCGCCGGACCGGGCACCTCCAGCGGCGTCAACGCCGTGGCCGTCCGCTCGCGTCCTTCGTCGTCCACCGAGAACCCCCGCGGGTCTAATGGTCCGGACCTGGCCGGACGGTGTCGAGCGGCGCACCGGGGGAACGCTGCACCGCCTGTCTGGCGGCAAGCTAACAGCTGATCGCTCCCGGCGGGATCGGGGCCGGAGGACTGTCACCCGCCCCCGACACGGCGGCGGACCGGACGGGCCACCCACCGTCGCCGGCGACCCGCCGGTCAGGACCGGTGGCCCCGGGCGGCCCGCAGGCTGCGCACGTAGGCCCCGGGCCCGCGGCGTCCGCCCGCGCGCTCCAGCCGGGCGAGGTCGGCCGGCGGCACCGGGCCGAGGGGCGGCGGACCGGCCGGCTCGGACGTGGTGGCCCATCGGCTGCGCACCGCCGCCGGGACCTTCGCCGCCAGACCCAGCACGTGCCGCGGGTCCCGCAGGACGAGTGAGGTCAGCATGGCCGTGAAGCCGAGCCCGTAGTCGTGCAGCTGCGCGCGGAGCTCGTCCTCACCGGCGCGGTGGGTGTGGAAGACCACTGCCGCGGGCTCGTAGCCGATCGCACCGCCGAGCCACAGGAGCCGGATGAACATCGCCAGGTCCTCGCCGCCCTTTGACGGCGTCCCGGTGCCCAGGGCGACGTCGAAGTCGCCCAGCCGCGCCAGGGCCGTCCGGCGGAAGGCCATGTTCGCGCCGGCACCGACGGCACCGGCGCCGTAGACGGCGAACCGCCGCAGCTCGCGCTGCCCGGCGTCGAGGACGCGCACCTCGGCCCGGCGCGCAATCCCCGCGCCACTGGTCCCACGGTAGGTCATCGGGGCGAACACCCGCGTTCCGCCGAAGCCGCCGTAGTGCCGCTCGAACCACAGCTGCGCGGGGGTCTCCAGCTCGCCCGGCAGGATCAGCCCGGTGACGGCGTCCTCGTCGGGGTGCCGGGCGAACCGCTCACCGAGTGCACGCAGCCAGCGTGGGTCCACGCGGACGTCGTCGTCGGTGAAGGCGACCACCTCCCCCCGAGCGGCCCGGACGCCCGCGTTGCGTGCGGCGGAGATGCCGGGCACCGCCTCCCGGACCGCCCGCACGCGCGAGAGTCCGGCCACGACGTCGGCGGCGCCCACCGCGGGGGTCCCCCGGGAGTTGTCGACGAGGACCACCTCGGCGTCCGGATAGTCCAGCCGGTCCAGTGCCTCCAGTCCCGCCCGCAGCTGCTCGGGGCGCGCGAGGTTGGTCGGCACGACCACGGTCGCGCTGGGGAGCTCCGCATCCGGGACGGGCTCCGGCCAGTGGGGTTCCCGGCCCTCGAGCAGGCGCGACGCCAGCCGGCGGACCTCGTCGGCCGGTACCTCGTCCCGGCCGTCGAAGGGCACCTCCACGATGCCCGCCGGCGCACCGCCCGAGCACACCACGAGCCAGGCCCCACCCCACCGCGCGCCATCGTCCCGGCGGGCGCTCAGCCCCTCACCGGGGGCCTCCGCGTCGATGACGACGATGCGGATCGGGGCGTACCCGGAGGTCTCCGCGCTGCTCACCGGGAGAACGTAACCGGGCACCGCTGCCCACGACGTCGCCTCCTCACCCCTTCCGGCGGCCCGCGCCGCGCCGACTCACCCCAGGGGTGGGCCACGGCCCGGACCCGCTGGGCTCACAGCTCCCCGCAACACGGGACACGTACGTTGCCCTCGACGCACTCCACCGACCCACCCGGGAGCCGACCTCCGATGAGGATCCTCACCCAGCTGCTGACCCTCGAGCGGGTCGGGGGGATCGAGGTGTGCACCTTGGAGCTCACCCGGGCCCTGGTCGCCCGCGGGCACGAGGTGCACATCGTCCACGGTCCGCCATTCGGGCTGCTCGACGTCGAGGACATGACCGCCGACCTCGAGGCGGCCGGTGCGGTGCTGCACGGCCCCTACCCGCTGGCCACCTCGCTGCGCGGCGCCCCGGCGGCGGTCCCCCGGTTCCTGCCGGCCGCCCGGCTCGCCCGGCGGCTGCACCCCGACGTGCTGTGGCTGCACCGCCTGGAGCACGTGGTGTGGGGGCAGACGGTGGGGCGCTGGTCGGGCACCCCGCTGGTGCTGCACCTGCACCAGGTGCCGAACTACCGGCGGGCGTTGCCGGTCCTCACCCGCGGTGTGCGGCGGTTCGTGGCCGTGTCGGAGTTCATGCGCGAGCGGTGGGTCGAGGCGGGTGTGGACCCCGGGCTCGTCGACGTCGTCTACAACGCCCTGCCGCCAGAGTCCTACCCGGCCGGTGACCTCGCCGCACGTGACCGCGCCCGGGTGGCCCTCGGCCTGCCACCCGACGTCCCGGTGGTGCTCTTCTACGGCCGGCTGGAGCCGGAGAAGGGCATCGAGGTCGCGCTGGACGCGTGGCACCAGCTCGCTCCGGCCCACCACGAGGCGCACCTGCTCCTGTTGGGCAACGTCCCGCCATACACCGACCCGCGGCTGCGCAGCCGCATCGACGAGCTCGTGCGGTGCGGGACGGGCACCCTCGCCCCGGGCCTTGGTGACGTCGTCCCGGCGCTGCACGCCGCAGAGGTGGTGCTGTTCCCGACCCTGCTGGAGGAGGCCTTCGGCCGGGTGGCCCTGGAGGCGTTGATCACCGGACGGCCCGTGCTGGCTTCTCGCATCGGCGCGTTGCCGGAGATCCTCACCGGCTCCCTTCAGCAGCACCTCGTCCCCCCGGGGGACGCCGCGGCGCTGGCCGCGGGCATGAAGGCGCTGCTGTCGTGGCGCCGCGACGAGCCGGGCCTCGGCGCGGCCGCACGGGCGCACGCTCGCGCCGCGTTCGACTTCGACACCCAGGTGGCCCACCTGGAGGCGGTGCTGGCCGGGGCCCGGCGGTAGGTCAGGTCGGACGGCGGAGCAGCCCGGGCTTGCCCTGGGCGATGCGCAGCCGGTGCAGGAACCACGGCAGGCACACGACGGCGAGGGCGAAGCGGCCGAGGTCCCACTCCGTCGACTGCGGCAGCAGGAGCGTGGCGGCGCAGACCGCCACAGCCAGTGTCGGCGGGAGCAGCACGGCAAGCGGTGTGCGGGGCCAGACGATGCCGGCCGGGAGCCAGGCGCGGTGCAGCACGGCCTGGATGGTGAACGCGACCAGCGTGGCGAGAGCCGCACCGCTGAGGTCCAGGTGCGGCACCAGCAGGATGTTGAGCCCGACGTTCACGACAGCGGCGATGACGGCGCTCCAGGCGAGAGGGCCGGTGCGCTCGAGCGTCACCAGCGCCCGTCCGGTACCGCTGCCGGCGAGCACCGGGAACCCCGCGAGCGCGACGAGGAACACCACGGGCAGCAGCGCGCCCGGTCGGTAGCTCTCCGGTGCGACGAGGGTGAGCACGAGTGGGGCGGCGAGCGTGATGCCGGTGATGGCCGGCGCCATCAGGGCGATCAGTCCGTCCCGGGAGTGCCCGATGAGCGCCCACCGGCGGTCCTCGTCGGCGATGGCGGCGATCCGCGGAGCCCACGCGGCGCTGACCATGGACAGCAGCAGGACCGCGACGTTGCCCACGGTGTAGGCGATCTGGTAGCGGCCGGCCTCCTCAGGGCCCAGCAGACGCTGCACGACGAGGCGGTCACCAGCGTTGAGGACGTAGATCGCCAGCCCGGACACCATGAGTGGGATGCCGAGGGCCAGCGCGCGACGCGCCACGTCCGGTCCGATGCGCCGGCTCCAGCGTGGTCGGACCAGCACCAGGCCGAGCACCAGCACCAGCGCCAGGCTGCCGAGGCCACCGAGCGCGTAGGCGTTCGCCGTCCGGTAGCCGCCGCCGATGAGGATGACCAGGCCGCTGAACTGCCCCCCGACGGCCGACAGGATGTTCAGGAGGCTGAACGCACCCAGCCGGTCCTGGCTGAGCAGCAGCGCCGAGACGACCAGGGTGGCTGACGCGGGCACGGTCCAGCCGATGACCGTGACGAGTATGGGGCTCGACGGCGCGAAGCCGAGCTCGTGCCCCCACCACGGCACGGTGAGCGCCGCCACCGCTGTGAGCGCGCAGGCCAGTACGAGCGCGAGCAGGACCAGCGCGCGGGCGGGACGGTCGTCGTCGGAGGTGGCGCGGATCTGCACCAGCGCCTGGTCGATCCCGGCCACCGCCAGGACGACGAGCACCTGGTGGACCGCGATCGCCGATGCCAGCTCGCCGAACTCTCTCGGGGGCAGCAGGTGGGCGAGGATGGGCGAGACGAGGACGGAGCTGACCATCTGCGCGGCGAGCACCGCGACGTAGAGCATCCCCCGTCCGAACAGCGTCGAGGCGACGTCCTCGACCGATGGCGCGGTGGGGGGCGCCAGTCCGGCGACGCTCGAGGCGACGGAGAGTTCGTCGGGGACGGGGTGCGCGGCGTCGTCCGGCGTCGTGCTGGGCCTGTCCGAACTCACTGCCACCCTTCCCTGCTGCCGGTCTGCGCGTCGCTATCGTGCGGGCCCGGTACCCGGGCGCCTGACGACGGTACGGCGTGCCCGCTCGCCCCGGGGAGCCCTGGGGATCGGTGGGCCAGGGCCGCACGAACGCCTCCTCTCGAAATGACGCCCAGTGACCTCGGCGGCACCCGACCGGCGACCGCCGCTAGGTCCTCGCTGCTCTCGCTGTACAGGACATCCTGGATGGGGTAGACATGGACCGGTCCCGGCACGGAGAGTCACCGCCTGGACTGCGAACCGGCTCCTGGTCGGGGAGCGCACGGGGGCAAAGGCGCTTCCAACCGACGACAGCAGAACACGGGTGAGCGTTGACCCGCCGGACATCCCTGGTCGCCATGGTCCGGCGGTGAGCAGAGGCGAAACCGGACCCGTCTTCGATCGAGGAGACCACCGGTATGCACCAGCACGAGCGCGTCCGTCCTGCCACGGTCCTTCCGCTTCCGCGTCGCGCGCCGCGGGTCAGCGTGGTGATCCCCACCTACAACGAGGCCAAGAACCTGCCCTACGTCTTCGCGGCCATCCCCGAGGACGTCCACGAGGTCATCGTGGTCGACGGGCACAGTGTGGACGGCACCGTGGAGGTCGCCCAGGCGCTCCGGCCGGACGTGCGGATCGTCCTGCAGAACCGCCGCGGCAAGGGCAATGCCATGGCCTGTGGTTTCGCCGCTGCGACCGGCGACGTGCTCGTGATGCTCGACGCCGACGGCTCGGCCGACCCGCAGGAGATCCCCCGGTTCGTCGACGCGCTGACCGCCGGAGCCGACTTCGCCAAGGGCACCCGCTTCGCCAACGGCGGCGGCAGCGCCGACATCACCCGAGTGCGCGCCTGGGGCAACGGCTGGCTCAACCGGATCGCCAACCTGCTGTTCGGCACCCGGTACACCGACCTGTGCTACGGCTACAACGCCTTCTGGACCCACTGCCTCGACGTGCTCGAGCTCGACGCGAGCGACCGGGGCCGGACGGACCGGCTGTGGGGTGACGGGTTCGAGATCGAGACGATCATCAACACCCGGGTGGCCAAGGCCCGCCTGCGCATCGTCGAGGTCCCCAGCTTCGAGGCCGAGCGGCAGTTCGGGCAGAGCAACCTCAACACCTGGCGCGACGGCATCCGCGTGCTGCGCGCCCTGGCGGTGGAACGGGTCAACCGCGTCGGCCGCCGCCGACCGGTCCGCCGGCCCGGGGTCGTCCAGCCGGCACCGTCCGCAGTGGCCTTCGCCGGGGCCGCAGGGGACGGCGAGCAGATCCGCTCGGCCTGACCGACCCGCGCCTCAGCGGGGGCCGCGGACGGGAGACCTGACGGCCGCCTCCAGCCAGGTGCCGAGTTCCTCCGCCTCCGGCGGGAGCGCGCCGTTGACCGGCGGCCGCTCGAAGACCAGCCGGATACGCACCACACCGGGCAGGTCGGCGGCGCGGTCACGCCAGTTGGTCCGGCGGATGAGTCCCGTCTTCACCGTGTCGACGACAGCGAAGGGCGCGTAACCGGCCTTCCCCGCCCCGCGGATGCTCGCGTCGTTGCCGTCCCGGATGACGGTGATCAGCGTGTCGGCGAGTCCGGTGCGCACGTAGTGGTCGCGGATGCCGTCGGAGGCGCTGGCCAGCAGTCCCCGGCCCCGGTGGTCCGGGTGCGTGACGGAGTCCTCCTGGTTGACCACTCCGTCGGGCAGGGGCATCCAGCCGGTCGAGGTCATGTCGGTCGGTGCCGAGCCCCGGAAGACCCACGCGGAGAACGCGACGTCGTCACCGCGGCGGACCAGCCACAGGTGGTGCCCGGCGGCCAGGAAGGCACGGGCCCGGGGGAAGTCCGCCCCCGTCTGGCGCAGCAGCGGGAGGTCCTGCTCGCCGGCCAGGACCAGCTCGAACCCCTCAGGCAGCGGCTTGCTGCGCCGCTCGGCGGTGGCGGGCACCCAGAACCAGTGGTAACGGCGCCGCTCGGAGAACGAGACGGGCAGCCGGGCACCGACCCGCTCCAGGAGGCCGGGCGTCCCGCGTGGGGGCACCGGAGGGGTGCGCGGGTTCGCCGCGGTGTCGGTCATAGTCGATCGTCCGCCGTCCTGGCGTCGGGCAGGGGTGCCGTTCGACACCTGGACGCCGCGGCGATCGTAGGGCCGGGCGCTGCTCCGTCAGGCCTCCTGGCGCACGGTGGAGCAGGCCTCTCAGTGCCGGTGTGCCTTGCGGGCCTCGCGGTAGGCGGCGACGACGCCGCGGGTCTCGGCCGCCAGGTACAGCATCTGCGACCGGCGGGTGGGGGCGACGAGCGAGAACCGCGGCATGGTGCGCACCTCGTCGGTCCAGCGGAGCTTGGCCTGGTTGGGACCGAGCGAGAGGTTGAACTCCCGGTGTCCAGCCTTCTGGGCGTCGGCCACCGCCTGCGACTGGAGGTAGGTGACCGCCGAGTAGTCCCAGGCCCGGTCGGTGAGCCCTGACACCGAGCTGTAGCTGGCCGTGGCCGTGTGCAGGACGAGCTGGGTGGCGACGACCTCCTCGTCGATGAGCAGCTCGTAGAGGCTGACGGCATCGCGCGCGGCCATCCGGCCGACGACGTCGCCGAGGTAGTCGCGGACACGGCCGTCGGCGAACACGTCGGCGTGCACCGGCTTGCCATCCCCCAGCGTGGCGCGGTCGCCGTGGAGCGCCACGAGCCGGGAGAACGCCCCGCCGACCTCACTCTGGTCGGTGACCCGCCGGACCCGCCAGCCGTCGGCGCCGAAGTCCCGGGTCAGCCGGTTGCGGGCGCGCCGGAAGGACTCCTTGAGGTTGCGCCGCCCCGCGTACACGTTGCGCTCGGCGCTCAGGTCGAGGACGGCGTTGGCGAGCACGCGACGCACGGAGACGGTGAACGAGAAGTCCGGCAGCCACTCCGGGACCAGCCACGGGACCGCGGTACCGAGGGCGAGGTCGGCCCAGTCCCACTCCGCGGAGAGCCCGCACACCGCGCCGACGACCACACGGGCGGCCTCCCGGCCGACCCGGGGGTCGACCAGCAACGCACTCAGCTCGTAGGGGCCGATCCAGGGTGCACCGGTGCCGACGGGCTGGACGACGTGCGCCCGTCCGCCCAGCACGGCCTGCCGGCACAGCGGAGACACGCCCACCAGGCGCTCGCCCTCCCGCACCTCCAGCACGAGGGGCGTGTACGGGGCCTCGACGCCGAACCGCTCCAGCCACGGCAGCGCCCAGTCGGGCCCGCTGAACGGGTTGACGTCCCCCGAGGCGTCGTGGAGGGCCTGCCACTCCCCCGCCAGCGCGGCGACCGACGAGAGGTCGCGGTGCACAGCCACCGTCAGGTCCATCGTCTCCGGTCCCCGTTCGGTCCTCCTCGGCGCCGTACTCCGCACGGGCGCGGTGTCCTGCCGGCCTCGTACCGGCACACCGAACCGTGATCATGGCACAGGCGGTCGGACATGGGCTGGTCCGTCACGGGCGACCCACCTCGCGGCGGGCGCGCAGGTACAGCAGCGGCCCGGCCAGCAGGCCCATCGCTTCGCGGCTCATCGCGCCGCGGGGACGGGGGCGGCTTCGGCGCGCCCCACCTCCAGTCGCGCACTCGTGTCGGCGCGCAGGCCCCCCAGCCGGCGCAGCCCGGCAGGGACGCGGCGCAGCACGTCCCTCCGTGTGCCCGGGTCGAGCAGGCACTTGGTGGCGAAGGCGGTGAGCCCGGAGCCGTAGCCGTACATCTGGCGGCGCAGCCCGGCGAGGTCCGCCCGGTGGTGGTGCCAGACGAGCGCGGAGGGCTCGTAGGCGATGCTGCTGCCGGCGCGCAGCACGCGGACGAAGGCGTCGATGTCCTCGCCCCCGCGGGTGCGGGTGCCCGCGCCGAGTGCCTCGTCGAAGCCGCTTAGCCGCTGCAGCAGGGCGCGGTCGAAGGCCAGGTTGGCGCCGGTGCCGAACAGGCTGGGCCGGTACGGGTGGAGCGGATCGGAGCCGTCGCCGTCCGGTGTGAGCACAGCAGGCGCGGTGCGGGTGGACCATGCCGCTGCCCGGGCGTCGAAGTACTCCTCGGCGGCGCCGCTGATCCCGGCGGTGGCCACCAGCCCAGTGACGCACCCGATGTCGTCGGCCCGGCGGGACCCGCGCAGCAGCCCGTCGACCCAGCCGGGGTCGACCGCGACGTCGTCGTCGGTGTAGGCCAGCCACCGGCCCCGGGCCTCGGTCAGGCCGCGGTTGCGGGCCCGCGACAGTCCCGGTCGTGGCTCGCACACGTAGCGGAACCGTGCATCCTGCGCGGCCCGCCCCTCGACCAGGGCCCGCGTGCGCTCGTCGGAGGGCGCGTTGTCGACGACGACGACCTCGACGTGCGGGTAGCGCAGGCCGGCGAGGCGGTCCAGGCAGGCGGCGAGGATCTCCGGGCGGTCGCGGGTGCAGACGACCACGCTGACCAGTTCGTCGCCGGCGACCGGCCTCGTGGGGCAGCCCGGCCCCGGCTCGGTGGCCGGCGCCACGATGCCCTCGGCGGCGAGGTGGGCGGCGATCTCCGTGGCGAAGCGGTCGGCGGCCTCGGCCGCCAGCGCGGGCACGTCCGGACCGCCAGCAGGGACGGGGGCGGTCAGGTAGCCGAGCGGCTCCCCGTGCAGCCTGACGAGCACACGGGCGCGGGGCTGGCCGGCGAAGGGCAGTGGCGCGTCCAGCGCCGGCTCACCGGCCAACTCGAGCGCGGCGCACCACAGGGCGGTCACGCGGGCTCCCCGGCGGGTTGACGGAAAGCTCGGTCGATGTGGTCGAGGACGTCGGGGTCGACATCGCTGGAGAACTTGCGGGCGAACAGCTTCGGGACGCCGTCCTCCGGCTCGTCGCGCTCCCTGCGCAGCACCGGCAGGTCCGCGCTGGTCAGCCACGGTGGGCTCTTGCGCGGGGACCCGTCCCATCTGATCACCCAGGCCGGACCGCGCAGCGACCGCTCCTCGTACCCGGGCACCATGGAGGGGGTGTGCAGCAGCGAGTGCACGAAGGTCTCGTCGGGCGCCCAGGTGGAGCGCCATCGGCGGACGAGGTCGGGCCGGGCGTCGACCGCGGCGAGCAGCGCGGCGGCGTGCTCCCGGGCCAGCACCTTCAGCGGTGAGCCACCGGCGAGGACGACGCCGTGCGGCAGCCGCCGCGGTACGGGCAGCCACAGCAGGTGCTTGCGCCAGGCGGAGAAGCGGAAACGCACCCGCCAGGAGCCACCCCCGTGGCCCCACTCCGGGATCGGCAGCCGGCGGGACCAGACGATCGACCGGCCGGCCAACCCGCTCAGCACGTCGCTGATCCCGGCCGTGGACCGCAGCGGGTAGTCCGACCCGGTGAGCAGGGCGACGTGCGAGGCGTCGGTCGCGGCCAGGGCGGCCCGGTAGCCGTCGAGCTCAGCGGAGACCGCACCCCAGCGGGCCCACGGTGTGGGCCTGCGCGGCAGCAGGGTGACCCGGTCGGGCAGGCCCGTGGTCATCGCGTCGAACGCAGCGGGAGACGTGCGCGAGTCGACGTGCAAGAACACCGGGAACGGGTCGAGCGCGTCGACCAGCCGCCGCAACTGCGGCGGGTCGGCGTGGGCGAGCACGACGCAGGCGAGGCCCCGGGGGGCGTCAGCGGACGAGCTCATAGATCGTCGCCGTAGGTCCGGTGGAGAAGGCGCGCCAGCCGTCGCTGCCGGCGAAGGCCCGGGCGTAGCGGTCGAAGTCAGCAGCGCGCTGGATGCCGTACAGGTCGGTGTACCCGGACTCCGCCGTGGAGACGTCGACGTAGACCGGCCCGTCGATGGTGTCCTGCAGCACGTCGGCCAGCTGGCCCACCACGGCGTCGGCCTCGGCCTGGTCCTCCGGCGCAGCCGGGAGCTCCGCCGTCGGCCCGTGATAGGTCAGGACGCCGAACTGGATGCGGAAGTAGTCCTCGGTGAGCCGGTACGGGGTGGCCGCTCCCGTGCCGAGGGAGAACAGCACGGCCCCGTCGGGCGCGCTGCGCTCGAGCTGCGCCAGCTGCGCGGCCTCGTCGGCGCGCATCACGCGGGCGTAGTCCATCCCGGTCATGCCGTAGGTGTGCACCGCGACGAGGACGACGGCGCCGAGGGCGAGGCCGACGGGCGCGGAGCGGCGGGGCAGTCGCAACAGGGCGACGGCGATCGCCAGCCAGGGCAGCGCGAACAGCGCGACCCGGAAGACCACCTCCTGGCCGTAGTCGGAACCGAAGGCGAGCAACCCGGGGCTGGCCGCTGTGACGAGCAGCGCCCACGACCGCCGGTCGCGCCGGCGCCACCAGGAGACGACGGCCAGCAATCCGATCAAGACGAGCAGCAGGGCCGGGAGGCCGTAGGTCAGCCGGGCGGTGAGGGACTCGGAGAAGTCGTTGTACGACAGCGACGGGGGGCGCACGTTCGCCACGACGTTGCCGACCGCCGACGGCGAGAAGTAGCTGCTGACCTGCTCGAAGTTGACCGCCGCCCAGGCCAGCGCCGGGACCAGTACCACGACCGGCAGCCACCAGGAGCGGACCACCCGGAACGCGAACAGCGCCACGAGAGCGGCGACCGTGAGGTACGGCGAGATCTGGTGGGTGACGGCAATGGCGCAGGAGACGACGGCGACGAGCAGCCCTAGCCCGGCCCGCGCCCGACCGGACGCGGTCGCGGCACGCACGCTGAACGCCACGACGGTCATCGCGAGGAGGAACGCCAGGGACTGGGGGGCGAAGAAGACGGCGCTGAGCGTGCTGCCCAGGCCGAAGACCGCCCCTGCCCACCACGCACGCGCCCGGGACAGTCCGAGGTGCCCGGCGAGGACGCGCACGGCGAGGACGGCTCCGGCCTGGAGCATGATCGGTGCGAAGGCGGCCACCGTGACCAACGGGTCGCCGATGCGCCCGACCGCGGTCAGCCACGCCGAGCCGGCGAACATCCCGGACCAGGCCTGGTAGATGTCCGCGGAGGGCTCCAGCGAACCGTTCGCGAGGACGTACTCCAGGACCCCGACGTGCCGGGCGGCGACCATGACCGCCGGCGCCTGGTAGACGATGGCCTGCGCGGTGACCACCGGCAGGACGAGCAGCAGCACGGCAAGGGCGGGGCTGCGCCGCGCCCAGGTGGCGACCAGCGCGGCGGCGAGGGTGAGCACGACGCCGATGAACCAGATCGGGCCGAGCACACCGAGCAGGCCCCCGGGCGTCGGCTCCTCACCGGCGTGGTGGACGGCGCCGGTGGTGGTCAGTGCCAGCCCTACGAACGCGAGCACCCAGGCCGGCCGGTGGACCTCCTGCAGCGCCTGGCGCGCACCGGCGACGGCGGCGCTCCGCAGACGCAGCGCCCGCATCAGGTGGGCCAGCAGCCAGGCGGCGCTGATGCCACCGGCGACGACGAAGGCGGCGGCCGGGTGCCAGGCGCCGGTCCAGGCCATACCGAGGCCGACCAGCACCGTGACGGAGCAACTGATCGCCCCCGAGGCGAGCAGCAGCGTCGCCGTACCGGCCGTGCGCAGGTGCAACGCGGGCGCGACGCCCATCCCGGCGACGCAGACGGCGACGACACCGGCGGCCAGCAGGTCGTCCGCCCCCAGAGCGGCGGCGACCCCGACGAGGACCAGGGCGGCCAGCGCGGCCGCCGGGAGGAGGAGGCGCACGTGTGGGCCGGCCGGCCGTATGGCGGCCGGCAGCGGCTCCAGCCGGCGCCACCGGGCCAGTCGTCCGGGCCGAGCGACGACACGCGGTGCGGGCTCGTCCGGGCCGCTGTGGCGGCCCTCGTCGACGACGCTCGTCGTCACCGGCTCGGCGTCACGAGACGCTCGGACATCCGGATTCCCCCGTCCTGGTGCTGTGCTCCGCTCCCCCCGTGGGAGACGCGGTCCCGTGCCGTCCTCAACGGACGACGGCTGCGGTTCGGTCCCTCCGCGGCCGACCTCCACCCGTCGGGGTGATTGCCAGTTCACAGCTCGTAGGCGTCGATGTGGACCCAATCGACCTGGACGACGCCGCTCGAGGTCGCCGGCGGGGTGTCTCGTCCGTTGGTCCCGACCTGCATGACCCAGTGCATCGGCTCGTTCGGGATGCCGGTGGTGGAGCGCCCGATGACCTCGCCGTCCAGGACGAAGGTGACGGCCGTCGGCGTCCACTCCACGACCGTGGTGTGCCAGTCGCTGAGGAGCGCGTCCGTGCCGAATTGCTCCTTGCTGCCGGACGGGTCGGCGTGGTGCGCCGTCGCGGTCACGGTGCCGTCGAGGTCGCCCTCGGGGAAGTCGATCTCGCCGTCGTCGGGCCAACTGTTGGAGTCCGGCCAGAGCAGGAAGGCCAGCCCGTAGCCGGCGGCGGGATCGGCCCGCCAGCGGACTGCGAAGCGGCCGTACACCTGGCCGTAGGTCGGCAGCGCGACGACCGCCGCACCGAGGTACTCGTCACCGTCCTTGCCGACCGCGATCTGCAGCGACCCGTCGGCGACCGACAGGGTGCGCGACGGCGCGTAGGTGCCGACGCCGGAGGTGTCCCCCCAGCCGTCGGGATAGGGCTCCCACCGGTCCTCGTACGTGGCGCTGGGGAAGGCACCCACCTCCACGGGGCTGTCGAAGTCCTCGTGGAGGACCGACCGCCACGGCTCCTCGCGACCGTTGGCCACGACCAGCGTGACGACCAGGCCGAGCACGACGACGCCGGTGACGGCCGCCAGCCACCCGGCCCGCCGGCGTGGGCGCGTCCCCGGGTCGAGGGCCGCCGACGGCGGCACACGGTCACTGACCAGGCTCACGCGTCGCACTCCTCCCTCGGGACGTCCTCGACCCGCGCGCGGGTCGGGGTGTCGTCTCATCACGCTACCTGCGGTCTCGCGGCAGGCGGGAGGCGTCGTCGCTCGAACGGGCCGGTGTGCCCCGTCACTGACGACGCGGGGTCACGGTGCATCCGCACCGGCGGGCAGGGCCTGCTCCAGGTCTCGGAGGAGCTCCCGGTCCCCCGATCGAGCCCTGTCGGGGTGCGGGGCGGGATCCACCCGGAGCCAGGTCACGGCGAAACGGTCCTGCTCCCGGTTGCGCCAGTCGACCTTCCGGCGCAGCAGCCCGACCTTCGTCACGCCGGTGACCGCGATGGTGCGATAGCCCACCTTGGCGGCCACGCGCCGGCTGGCCGCCTTGCCGTCCGGGGCTGCGCCGACCACTCGCGTGACCCGCCCGCCCTCCAGCAGCCGATCGAGCACGACGGTGCCGACGACGGTGCCCAGGCCGTTGCCGCGGTACTCCGGCAGGGTCATCACGTCCTCCGGGTTGACCGTGCCCGCTCCGGGTTGACCGTGCCCGGCGGCAGCTGCAACCACCCGTGCCGGGCCGCAGCCGTGGGCGCCCGGCCGACGAAGACCCAGCAGGAGGAGACCACCCGGTTCCCGTCGCGCACCATCCACAGCTCGTGTACGGCGTCCAGCCACTCCTCCGCCCGCTCGAAGGACGCGTCGAGGCCCTCGACTTCCGGGAGGTCGTCCGGGCCGGCCAGGAAGAGGCTGAACTTCGTGGGGAGCGGGGACGGAGGCGGGACGTCGGCCGCGTCGATCACGTACCAGTGGTACCGCTCGCGGACGACGAGACGGACGGGCAGGCGCGACGCCGCCCTCCGCACCGCCTCCCCCAGGCCGCCCCGGCCGACCTCCCGAACCTCGATCGAGGCCCGTGCCCGCACTCCGGCGGGGCTGTCCAGGGCCGTGGCTTCGCTGGTCACCTGTTCCAGACGTCGAGCTCGGCCGGGCCGACGTTCACCGTGGTCGAGCTGACCCCGGTGACGGTGAGCCGCACGCTCGTCGTCGCACGAGGAGTGAACCTGACCGTCACTGCACTGCCGGTGTCGGCCAGGGCCGGCACGGTCACCGTCGAGCCGTCGGAGAACGTGAGCGTCGTCGAGGTGATCCGGTCGGACGTGTTCGGGCGGTCGTGGAGCACCACGCGCCCGACCGTGACCGCCCCAGGCCAGGTCAATTGCAGCCAGCTATCCGTCCGTCCCCCGACCGCCGCCCACTCGGCGGTGGCCGTACCGGGGTAGCCGTCGACCACCTCGTCGCAGGCCTTGGCGGCGGTCTGCCCGGTGCCGGTGTCCTGCGACGACGCGGTCGGGCTCGCGGTGCGGCCAGGTTGACCGGCGCTGTCGGTGTCGTGGTGGTCGGCGGAGTCGTGGTGGTCGGCGGAGTCGTGGTGGTCGGCGGAGTCGTGGTGGTCGGCGGAGTCATGGTCGTGGGGTCCGGCGTGGTCGTGGCAGGCGGCGTGCCGGTGGTGGCCCCGGTCGTCCAGGCCTGGAGCTCGGCCAGCCCGACGTTGAGCGTGCTGGCGCTCACCGTCGTGACCGTCAGACGCAGGCTCGTCGTCGCCCGGCTCGGGAACGAGACGGTGGTGGCCGCGCCGGAGTCGGTCAGGGCCGGCACCGCCACCGTGGAGCCGTCGGAGAAGGTGAGCGTTCCCCCGGTGACGCGGTCGGCGGCGGCGTGCCACCGCCGCTGGAGCCCGCCGTGCGCGCCTGGATCTCGGCCAGGCCCACGTTGCGCGTGGCGCTGCTGACCGAGGTCGCGGTGAACCGCACACTGGTGACCGACCGGGCCGTGAACGACACCCTCACCGGTCCGCCGGCGTCGTCCAGTGCGGGGACCGCGACGGTGGTGCCGTCGGAGAAGGTGAGCGTCCCGGCAGTGACCTGGTCGTCGGGGTTGGGCCGGTCGTAGAGCACGACGGAGCTGAGTCCGACGGGCTCCAGCCAGTTCAGCTGTAGCCAGCTGCCGGCGCGACCGCCGACTCCTTCGTGTGGTCACCGGGGTAGCCGTCGGCGACGCCGTTGATGGCCTTGGCGGCGGTCTCGCCGTCGGTCGTGTTCTGCGACGAGGCGGTCGCCGTCGCCGAGAGGGCGGCGTTCCCCTCGTCCGGAAGCTGGGACGGGTAGCGCTCGGTGGCCAGGTGCTGTCTCGGCAGCCAGGTGCCCTCGGGCCGTGAGCTGCAGTCCGACATCGTCTGGCACATCTGGGTGTCGTAGGGCGCATACGCGAGGAAGGCGTTCTGCTTGCCGGCCAGGTCGGTCCCGGTGACGTTGGCGGCCAGTTCCGCGCTGGGGTAGCCGAGGTACCCGGTGAGGGACGCCGAGAGGAGCGCCGGAGTTGCGCGCCTCGGCCGCGAGCCGGGCGATCACGTAGTGGTCGCTGTGGTCGCCGTCGTCGAAGCCACCGCGGTTGTCCAGGATCCGCACCGAGGTGACCCCCACCGCACTGATCAGCCCGCTCAGCATCGCCACCAGCGAGGAGCGGGTGCACGTGACCTGCGGCGTGTCGGCGGTCGTCAGGGAGGGGATGGGCACCGGCGTGGAGCGCCTCGAGGCTGCTGTAGCCGGTGCGCGGGAACCCGCTGCCGTCGATGTTCCCGTCGGACCGGCGCAGGAAGAACAGTCGGATGCGCGGCGTGCGCTCAGCGTCCCGGTCGTGACGCGGTTCCCGGCCACGGTCGTGGTCGACGTGGTCCACGTGTTGGCCACCCCGGCCATCTGCGCGTAGGCGGCCCGGATGCCGCTCTCCCGGTTCCGGGCATAGGTGGAGCCCAGCCCGCCGTCGCCGGAGGTGGCATAGACGCTGCTGACGCAGGCTCCTGTCTTCACCGCTCGCAGCACATCGGGGTTGAGGAAGAACAGGTCGTCGTCGGAGTGCGCGACGACGTCCACCGAACTGCCGGCCGTGCAGTCGGTGGCCCCGGCTGCCGGACCGGCGCTCACGAGGCCGACGGCGAACGCGGCGGCGACCACTGACAGGAGCGCCAGGGCGGACGCTCCGCGCACCGCTCCCATACTGCGGGCGTACCAGACGGCCGGCCTACGACGACGGGCCGGCGCCGGTCCGACGGTGGAGCGCGCGGGCATCCGACCTCCCAGTCCCCTCCGGGTCCACCGAGCCTCAAGTCGGTTCGGGGGCCGCGCACGGTAGGTCCCCTGTGCGGGCTGCACAGCCGGCCGCGCCACACGCCGTCCGCCGATGACACTTCCGGCGGAACACCGGCGCGCTTCTCACTGACCGTGATCAAGAATGTGCGGAATGATTGCACCGGCAACCCCCTGCCTCATGCGGATCGGCGGCGCGCCCTGTCTGTTCTTCTGTTGTTCGCCTGATCCGGCACGCACCTCGCCGCCATGGCGTTCGTCACCACCTCCGCAGGTCCCAGGCGCACGGACCGGGCCAAAGGTCCCTGCCCTAGAACCAAACTAGGCCCATTCCTAACGACGGGAACTTGCCTGATCACACTGTGTAGAACCGGACCTGGTGAGGCCTCGTCGGCGCTTGTGCCAGAGGACTTTGACCCGCTTTACAGCCACGCGGCGTTCCGGTAGGAATGCACCCGGCCGGGGGACACGCAGAGTGACGAGCCCCGGGAGCGACCGCAACCGGTCGTGATGAGTGCGGGCGGGGCAACGGGGCCTCCTCAGCCACGCACCCACAGGAAACGCACAGAGACAACGGGCAAGCAGTGACCCGCCGGACGTCCTATTGGTCGCCATGGTCCGGCGGTGAGCAGAGGCGAAACCGGGCCCGTCTCGCAACTTGAGGAGACCTCCGGCATGAGCCGCGACAACGTGACCCCGATCTCGCGACGGCAGGGCTTCGCGGATCCGCGCGTCACCGTCGTCATCCCGACCTACAACGAGGCCAAGAACCTGCCCTACGTCTTCGCGGCCATCCCCGAGGACGTCCACGAGGTCATCGTGGTCGACGGGCACAGTGTGGACGGCACCGTGGAGGTCGCCCAGGCGCTCCGGCCGGACGTGCGGATCGTCCTGCAGAACCGCCGCGGCAAGGGCAATGCCATGGCCTGTGGTTTCGCCGCTGCGACCGGCGACGTGCTCGTGATGCTCGACGCCGACGGCTCGGCCGACCCGCAGGAGATCCCCCGGTTCGTCGACGCGCTGACCGCCGGAGCCGACTTCGCCAAGGGCACCCGCTTCGCCAACGGCGGCGGCAGCGCCGACATCACCCGAGTGCGCGCCTGGGGCAACGGCTGGCTCAACCGGATCGCCAACCTGCTGTTCGGCACCCGGTACACCGACCTGTGCTACGGCTACAACGCCTTCTGGACCCACTGCCTCGACGTGCTCGAGCTCGACGCGAGCGACCGGGGCCGGACGGACCGGCTGTGGGGTGACGGGTTCGAGATCGAGACGATCATCAACACCCGGGTGGCCAAGGCCCGCCTGCGCATCGTCGAGGTCCCCAGCTTCGAGGCCGAGCGGCAGTTCGGGCAGAGCAACCTCAACACCTGGCGCGACGGCATCCGCGTGCTCCGTGCACTGGTCGTTGAGCGGTTCAACGGCCGCGGCAAGCCCGTCGTCACGAGCCGCCGAGCCCGGCTCGCTCCGATCGCGCGACAGACGTCGGCCGATGTCGTCCGCGGCCTGCCGACGCAGCGCACCACCGAGCCGGCCCCGGAGATCTGGTCCGCCTGAGCCGGAGGCTCCTGGCCGGGAGCGCGCCGGCCCTGGCCCTCGCGCTGGTGCTCGGCGTCGATGCGCTGAGCGCGGGCCCGGGCGCAGGGTGGCCCCTGCCGCTCCGAGGAGTGCTCGACGAGGCAGCTCACCTGGCGACGGCGTGGCTGGTGCTGGCAGCGGCCGGGCTCCGCACGCGCCAGCCGCTCGTGGCGTGGGCGCTGCTGGCCGTGGTGACCATCGACGTCGACCACGTGCCGCTGTACCTCGGGGTCCCGCTGGCCACCATGCCTGGTGGGCGACCTGTCACGCACTCCCTTGCGCTCGCCGCGGTGCTCGTCGCAGCAGCCTTGCTCGCCCGCCGCCGCCGAACGGCCCTGCTGGGACTCTCGCTCGGTGTCCTGCTGCACCTGGCCCGGGACCTGTTCAGCGGGTGGGGGGCTCCCCTGCTGTGGCCCCTGCTACCGGTGAACGTGCGCCTGCCGCTCGCCGCTCATGCGGTGGCGCTGGCACTCCTGACCGGCGTCGCGGTGGCGGTACGGACAGCGCGGCCGGTCAGCGGCGCAGTCGCAGACGCGCCATGAGCGGCCGGTCGTAGCGGTCGCACGAGCAGAGTGAGCAGTCGGTGCCCGCCCGGTAGTGGCTGTGGGCGACCTTGCCGTGGCCGCACGTGCACGGCTTGCCTGCGGGTGCCGTCCGGCCGGCCTCGGCGACACGCTGTCCGATGAACCTCATGGAGGAGGACGGCGCGCAGTGCCGCGACGGTCGGGGCTGCAGTCCCTCGATCGGGCTGGCGAAGGCGGGAAGAGCGAGGATCGGGCCTCGCATCCCCCCGGTTGACGGCCTGCGCAGGCCGGCGAGCAGGTCCATGCTTCCTCCCAGATCCCCCGTGACGCAACCTGCCGACCAGACCGTCGCGCGCAGGGTACGCCGGTACTGACGTCATGTCGGCCGCCGCGGCCGGCGCGTCGACCCAATCGACCGGAGCTCGTCAGCCGGCCGTGCGCAGCCACAGCCACCTGGGCGAGCGCCGGTACTGCGCACAGAAACACGCGCCGCAATCGGATCCCCTCCGGTGGTGGTCGTGCAGCACGCGCTCGTGACCGCAGCTGCACGACGGTCCCGGGTCACGCAGCGGAGGGCGTCCCACCGGCGTCGAGTCACGGCCGGACTGCGAGGACGGCACCAGGACGAGGTGACGCGCAGACCCGGTGCGTGCCTGCGCCGGCAAGCGGTGCCTCATCATGCCTCCTCGAACCACATTCGGCGTGGCGTCTCACTGTAGTCATGGCCTGACCACATACCGCAATGTTGCAGGCCCTCAAACCCCATGGGTCACGCAGGGCTCGGCGACCTCACCCGTGCGGAGGATCCTCCCGGCGACCGGCGTCGTTACCCTTGGCTCGTGGCGCGCCCCTCGACCTTGAGTGTCGTCATCTGCGCCTACACGCTCGAGCGCTGGCACGACATCGAGAACGCCGTCGCCAGCCTGCGCGGCCAGTCCCGTCCTGCGGACCAGGTCGTCCTCGTGGCCGACCACAACGACGCTCTCCTCGACAAGGCGCGCGGCGCGTTCCCCGACGTCACCTGTTTGCCGAACACCGGCCCGCAGGGACTCTCCGGTGCGCGCAACACCGGCGTCGCCGCCACGACCGGCGACGTCGTGGCCTTCCTCGACGACGACGCCGCCGCCGACCCTGCCTGGGCGGAGCGGCTGATGGCCGCCTACGACCCCGGGGACGTCCTCGGGGTGGGCGGTTGGGTGGAGCCGGCCTGGCAGGCGCCCCGACCCTCGTGGTTCCCGGAGGAGTTCCTCTGGGTCCTGGGCTGCAGTTACCGAGGGTTGCCGCGGACGCCGACGGAGATCCGCAATCCCATCGGCGCCAACATGAGCTTCCACAGGGACGTCTTCGCCGCCGCCGGCGGGTTCGACCCGGACATGGGCCGCTTCGGCGCCGACGCCGCCGGCTGCGAGGAGACCGAGTTCTCGATCCGCGCCCGCCGGACCGCCGGCAACGGCCGGATCGTGCTGGAGCCGCGCGCCACCTGCCGGCACAACGTTACACCCGACCGCGTCGAGCGGGCCTACTTCCGGCGGCGGTGCCGCGCTGAGGGTCGGTCGAAGGCGGTGGTGAGCCGACTCGCCGGCAGCGGCTCGGCCTTGGAGTCCGAGCGCAGATACGTCACCCGCACATTGCCGCGTGGCGTGCTGCGGGGTCTCGGAGACGTGCTGCACGGCGATCGGTCGGGCGGCGCTCGCGCCTGGGCGATCGTCGAGGGTGTGGTGTTGACCGCAACCAGCTACGGATGGGCACGCCTCCGCCAGGCCCGCTGGCCGACGTGACCCCAGCCTGACCAGGTGTTCTCGTCGAGCACACTCCGTCGAACCGTCGGACGCCGACACGCTCGCGACGTGTGACGACACGCTGGATATGAATTCGTGGTGTGTCTACACACCTACTCACAGCTATGTTGTTCGCCGTGTTCCTGAAGCTTGCCCTCGCCCGCCGGTTGATCAGTCTGTTCGCGGCCGCCGGGATGGTCGGCGGCGGCGCCGCCCTGACCCGCGAGGCCGTCTACTCGAGCCCTGCGCCGGCCGTGACCGCCTCTGCCGCACCGACGTCGCTCTCGGGCTGGGGTCGCCAGGCCACCACGCCTCGCGCGACGACTCCGTCCTCGGCGACGCCGTCCACGCCGTCCTCGGGGACGCCGTCCTCGGGGACGCCGTCCTCGGCGATGCCGTCCACCCCGTCCACCCCGTCCACGCCGTCGTCGACCACGCCGCCGGCCGTGGCCCCGAGTACCGGCACGCCGAGCACCACCGCCCCGAGCTCTGCTGCGCCCAGCGCCGGTACGACGGCCCAGAACGGTCCTCCCCGCGGCACGAACGCCACGTCGGCGTCCATCCAGACGCCATCGGCGCCGGCCACGACCCCGGCATCCCCGCCTGCGGCGGGTGCGGCCGGCGGCTTCACGGGGCTGTCGGCCACGCCGGCAGGGTGGCAGCAGGTGTACGCGGACGACTTCACCACCACCGCCTCGTCCAGCCAGGTCGCCCGGAGCTACCCCCGGCTGACGCCCTATCCGGACGGCTCCGGCGGAGGCAAGTACCAGACCGAGCTCATCAACGTCTCCGGCGGCAACCTCCAGATCGGCGTCCAGGGATCAGGCGGCCAGGCGCAGGGCGCCGCGCTGACCATCACCAACCCGACGACGCAGTGGGGCCAGACCTACGGCCGCTACAGCATCCGGTTCCGGGCCGACCGCACCTCCGATTCCGGCGCCGCGATGATGCTCTGGCCGGATTCCGACGTCTGGGCCGACGGCGAGACCGACTGCGTCGAAGGCGACTTCGACGGCACGATCCACTCGTTCAACCACCGGGTCGGGTCCAACCCCGAGCAGAACAGCCTCGCGGTCGACACCGGCGCGAACTGGCAGGAGTGGCACGTCAGCACGGTCGAGTGGACTCCGACCGCCGTCCGCTTCTACCTCGACGGCCAGCTCGTGGGTACCGACACCTCCGCCGTCTCCCGCGCCTCGCGGCACTGGGTGATCCAGACCGGCGGCACCGGCAGCGGTTCCCTGCAGATCGACTGGGTCGCGATGTACCAGTACACCGGCTGAGCTGGCGCTCCGGTCCTCACGTGGCCGGTCGCAAGGCTGTCTCCTCATGCTCCGCACGGACGCCGCCCCGGGCTCCGGCGCACCGCTCGACGAGCACCGCGCCCACCACCCGGGCGGCGTCCCGCCACGTGAGCTGCCGGACGGCGCGCCCCTCCGGGACCGGGACTTCGACGACCCGACGCCGGTTCCTGACCATCCGGACCTGCAGGACCGCGTCGACCTCGGGCCCGTCCCCCCACTGTCGGCGCGCGCCGGCCGAGCCGGGCCCGAGCCGCAGCGACGGCACGGCGCCTGCCCAGAAGGCGGCGAAGCCGTACCCGACGTCGGTGCACGGTGCACCCGACAGCGCAGCAGCTGCGCGACTCCCCCACCGGTGGACCGGGGCCGGGGCCGCATCACCGAGCGCCTGGCTGGAGGGGAACCGCGTGGCGGTGACGCAGTCGGCACCGGTCTGGAGCGCGGAGAGCAGCCTGGGGATCTCCTGCGGGTCCGCCGAACCGTCGGCGTCCATCGTGACGATCACATCGCCGGAGGCGACGGCGAGCCCACAGGCGACCGCATTGCCCTTGCCGCGACGGTTCTGCCGCACGACGAGGACATCGGGACGTACCGCGCGGGCGACCTCGGGGCTGCCGTCGACGCTGTGCCCGTCGACCAGCACCACCTCGTCCACGACGGTCGGGAGGGCGAGCAGGAGGGCCGGCAGGTTCCTCGCCTCGTTGCAGCAGGGGATCACCACGCTCACGCGAGGCGTCGGGACGCGTCCGGCGCCCGGTGCGGGGAAGTCCGCGGTGGAGGGGACCAGATCGACTGCGGTTCTCCGTGACGTCATGACTCTCACCTCTTGCTTGCTCGGTCTGGCGGGATGGGGACGGCGGGGGCCCGTGGTCGGGCAGGGGGACGCGGCAGGGGTGTCCCCGGGCAGGAGCGGATGTGGGCGCGTCAGCGCCCCGCGGACCAGCACGGTGCCTGCACCGGAGGAGGAGGCCGCCTAGGCAGGCCTCCGGCGATCAGTCCGGTGAGCAGCCCGGAGCGACGGTGCGCTCGACGACGGGCTCGCCGCCCGTCATCCGGACCTGGAGGGGGTCACCGAGCGATGGCAACAAGAGCTCCGAGCCGAGCACCGCGTGCAGGGCCTTGGTGACGTCGTGCTGGCCGCTCCCGGAGGCTGAGGAGCCGCCGCCACCGGCGACGGGTGACGGCGCAACGGGCGGGGGCGACGGGGTTGGAGCGGGAGCCGGCACCGGCCCACCCTGTCCCGGGGCGGGGGGATCGTCGGCCAGCACGCTCGCCGGGCCAGATGAGGGATCGTCCGGCGGGGTCGCGGCCGCGGTGGGGTGGACAGCCGCGCTCGACGACACGGTGGTCCCGCGGATGCGGGCGAGGTCGCCCGACGGGGGTCCGACCGCGGAGGAAACCGTCGGTCCGGCGCCCCCACAGGTCACGGGCGACTCGGAAGCCGTCACGTCGCCGGCGGACGCCGCGGCGTCGACCACCGGCTCGGACGCGCTGTCGTCAGCGTCCGCGGGCTCCAGGACCGAGGCGTCCGGAGGGGGCGCCGGCAGGCCGGCGTCGGACGCGCCCGCCGGGGCGGCGTCCGCGCCGGTGCTCGTAGCCGGAGTCGTGGCCGGGGTTCCGGCCGTCGTCGGGTCCGTGGTCGTGACCGGGTCCCCGGTCGTGGGGTCCCCGGTCGTGGGCACCACGACCGGGACCTCGAGAGGTGTACCGGGCAGCACCTCGGGCGGCGCGGATAGGCCGGGCGATGGGACCGGCAGATCCGGTGCGGTCGTCGGAGGACCCGACTCCTCGGCCGAGTCCGGGCTCGGCTCCGCCTGGGGTGTCCCGGGGTCGTCCTCGACCGTCTCCGGCGGGACAGGTCCCGGATCGGCCGACGGCGGCCCCGGGTCCGTCGGCGACTCCTGGTCGAGGTCGCTCCACGATTCGGGGATGGTCGGCACAGCCGATTGACCGGAGGGGCCGGGCCCCTCATGAGCCGATTCGTCGAGCGGGCCGACCGCCTCCGACGCCGACGGGTGGCCGATCTCCGCGGTGCCGTCCGACCCGCCGACCTCGGCCCTCGCGGAGTCGGCGAGCGCGATCGACAGCAGGCACACACCGGCGACGGCCGCCACCACGAGGAGCAGGAGGCGGAGCAGCCGGACCGGCGCGGGGAGCGCCACGGCGTGCCGCACCGGCACCGCCCTGACCTCTCCTGGCACCGCTACTCCTCGCTGGTGGGCCCAACTCACCGGGCGCGGCATCGCCGCGTCACCCCGACGACCCTGACCAGAGCCGTTCCGCGAGGCAACCGTCGGCGCCAGAACCCGCCCGCCCCGCCGAGAAGTCCTACGCTGCGTGTGCGACCCTCAACAAGCCGTAGTGCGGGAGTACGGAGGGCGCCGGCACGTCAGTCCGTTCGCCGTGAGCGCCAGTTCGATCGCCGTGGGGCCCGGCGGTAGCGGGGGCACTCACAGAGGCTGCAGTCGAGCCCCGCCCGGTAGTGCTCGTGCGCCGTCCGCCCGTGGCCGCAGGTGCACGGCGACCCCATCGGCACGGGTGGCTGCTCGACGGAGCGTTCCCGCGGCCGCGTCTCGGGTGGGGGGTCGTCAGGCCGGACCACGCGCAGACTCGGCAGCTGTTCCCCGTCCGGAGCATGCACCGCGAGCCCTTCCGACGCCCACCGGCAGCGATGGTGTCCTGCGCGACACAGGATGTACGGCTGGGAACGGCCTGCGCAACCCGCCGGCGTCCGAAGTCAGCCGGCTGTGAGCGCGGGGCTCACGACGGCCATGCAAGCAGGCGCGACCTGCACAGACAATCGGCCCACCGACGACGCCGGGAGCGCACCGGCAGGATCAGCGGCGTGCTGATCCTGCCGGTCCCTGGTGGTCCTCCCCCGCTCCGGGGCCTCCATCCGAGGCGGCTGTCCGGCCGGCTGCCGGCACGAGTGGTACGTCGCGTGTCTCGCCGACCCCCGCCATGCGGACGGCCGTGTTTGGCACCGCTGCAGGTGGGGAAGCCAGTATGCCGGGTCAGAGCGGCCCGGAGGACCGAGCGGTCCTGAGGGAGTGACCGTGCTCATCGCCGTCATCTGCGCCGCGTGGCTTGCCCTGGGCCTGCCGTTTGCCCTCGCGCTCGGCCGCGCACTGCGTCACGCGGACGCCGCCGACCGCGCTCGGCTCCCCGCCCTCGAGGTCCGATTTCGCGAGCTGCGGTCGGTGGCCGGGGCCGGGGCCGGCGCGGCGCGCTGATCTGCGGGAGCGCCCGCTTAGTCCTGCTTCAGGGGTAGGCGCTGCGCCGACGCGTCGAGCGACAGCGCGTCGCCGCGGCGGCGCAGCCAGGACGCCGGCAGGACCAAGCGCGGCGCCACACCCACGAGGACGGCGACCAGCACGGCGACGCCGGACAGCGCCTCGCCGGACTCCTCGACGAAGGTCGCCATCGCCGACCACTGCGACCCGACCGAGGCCGACCCGACCGAGGCCGACACGGCCGACAGGCCGACCGCGGCCAGCGCGAACAGACCCAATGTGCACAGCACCCGGCGCCGGTCGCGCCGCTCGGTCCGGCTGGCGAAGGCCAGGACACCCAGGACGGCGACCGCGACGAGCGCGCTGACCAGCGTGGCCCCGGCCGGGGAGACCACGGATGCGAGAGCCTGCATCGCCGTGACGTGCACGGTGCCGCCTGCCTTGACCACGGAGATCCCCGCGGTTACCACGCCGACGGCGAGCCACCAGGTCCGCCGGCCCGCGTTGCGCGCAGCGCCGGCGACCGCGGCCATCGCGGCGGCGCCGAAGAGCGCGGCCACGTACAGCCGCGGCAGGGAGCCGGGCGCGTCCATCGACAGCAGGTGCGCCACCTGACCGGTCGTCCCGCGCAAGCGCATTGCGTAGCCGGCCGCCTCGAGCGCCACGGCGAGGAAGGCGAGCCCCACTCCGACGGGAGGCAGCGGCACCCGCCGGCGGGCAGGGCGCGCGACGGCGGGGGCACCGCCGAGCGCGGCGGTGGTCAGCGGGCGGTCGACACCGGTCCCGGGCGAGTAGCGGTCGGCGAGACGGATGCCCCGTCCCAGGACGACGCCGAGCGCCACGGCGACGACCACCCAGACGGCGAGCCCGCCGACGATCCACATCCACACGGGAACAGCATCGGCGGATCGGACCGCGGACGTGACAGTCCCGTCACACTGCGGTGGTGTCTGTGACGGATGAGCCAATGCTGACGGATGAGACATCGTTTCGCCCGAAGTCTGCATGTCGGTTCTGCTCAGAGCTGGAGCGGAACCTCAACAAGCGCGAGCGCCGACAGGTCATCGCCATACCGCGCGAACTGCGGGCGGCCGTGTTGGCCCGCCATGGACGTCATCGGGGGTCGCTGCTCAAGGGGCCATCGAGGACGACCTCCGCCTCGCGGCCTCCCGCATGGCGAGAGTGACGTATCCGCCGACCCAGCGAGCGTCCCTGAACATGAGGCCGCCACCCCCGAACCGATGCGGTGCTCCCGTCCGTCACACCCCTCAGCTCGCTGAGCGTGGTGACGGGGGTCGTTCGCTCAGCCGGCGCGGCGACCCAGGGCCCGGTAGGTCCAGCCGGCGGCGGTCCAGGCCTCGCGGTCGAGCGCGTTGCGCCCGTCGAGGACCCGCTTCTGCCGGACCAGCTCCCCGAACGCAGCCGGGTCGAGCTCGCGGTACTGGCGCCACTCGGTGAGCACCAGGACGGCGTCGGCGTCGGCCGCGGCCTCCTCCGGGGTGGCGGCGTAGTCCAGGTGCGGCCACTCGCGACGGCTGTTCTCCACGGCGGCGGGGTCGGTCACGCAGACCACCGCGCCCTGCAGCTGCAGCTGGGCGGCGACGTTGAGCGCCGGGGAGTCGCGGATGTCGTCGGAGTCGGGCTTGAACGCCGCGCCGAGGACCGCCACCCGCTTGCCCAGCAGCGACCCGTCGAGCACCTCGCGCGCCAGCTCCACCATGCGGATCCTGCGGCGCATGTTGATGTTGTCGACCTCGCGCAGGAACGTCAGCGCCTGGTCGGCACCCAGCTCGCCGGCACGGGCCATGAACGCGCGGATGTCCTTGGGCAGGCAGCCGCCGCCGAACCCGAGCCCGGCGTTGAGGAACTTCCGCCCGATTCGGTCGTCGTAGCCGATGGCGTCGGCCAGCAGCTTGACGTCGGCACCGGTGGCCTCGCACAGCTCGGCCATCGCGTTGATGAAGGAGATCTTCGTGGCGAGGAAGGAGTTGGCCGCCGTCTTCACCATCTCGGCGGTGGCGTGGTCGGTGGTGACCTTGGGGGTCCCCCGGGCGACGATCGGGGCGTAGACCTCGTCGAGCAGCCGCTCGGCGGTCACGCCGTCTCCGTCGGGAGGCAGGCCGTAGACGAGCCGGTCCGGGTGCAGGGTGTCGCGGACGGCGAACCCCTCGCGCAGGAACTCCGGGTTCCAGGCCAGGAGGGCGCCCGGCACCTTCTCGCCGAACATGGCGGCGAGCTCCGCCGCCGTCCCGACGGGGACCGTCGACTTGCCCACCACGAGGTCACCGGGCGCGAGTACCTGCAGCAGCGACTCCGCGGCGGCCTGCACGAACCGGAGGTCGGCGGCGTACTCACCGTGCTTCTGCGGGGTCCCGACGCACAGGAAGTGCACCTGCGCGCCTGCTGCGTCCGTGACGTCCGTGCTGAAGCTCAGCCGTCCGGCCTCGAGTGCGCGCGCCAGGAGCTGCTCGAAGTCGGGCTCGTAGAAGGGCGCCCGACCCGCGCACAGCGCCGTGATCTTCCGCTGGTCGACGTCGATGCCGACCACCTCGTGGCCGATCTCGGCCATCGAGGCCGCGTGCACGGCGCCGAGATAGCCGCAGCCGATGACCGAGATGCGCACCGCCGCCTCCTCGCGCCGCCAACACTTAGCGTCCGAAGTGCATCATGCAGGCGCTGTCCGCGCCCGTTGTAGCAGGAGCGCCCTCCGTCTGGGGGACCGTCGCTCGCGCCTCGGCAGGATGGTGCCCATGCCCGACACTCGCGCCCGGCTCGACGACGCCCAGGTGGCCGCGGTGGCCCGCTTCCGCGCAGGCCTCGGGCCGCTGCCCGACCTCCCGCCCGCCGGCGAGTACGAGGACGCCCAGGGCGTGCTCGTCGCGACGGCGGCCGACGGGGACCTGGCCGTCGTCGAGGTGCCCCGCTGGGAACCGCCCTCGACGGTGGCCGAGCAGCTGCGCGACCGCGGGTGGACCGAGGTCGCGGCGTGGGTCGGCCCGCCGCCCGACGACGTCGCGGAGCTGCCGCGGCGGCTGCTGGTGCTGCTGCCGGCGGCCGGGCTGGCGCCGGACTCCGCGGCGCTGGCGGGTGCGGCTGCTGCCTGGGCGGCGGTGCGCGACGGCGGCCGCGACGTCGTCGTCGTGCCCGTGCCCGTCACCCCGGCCGCACCGGAGGCCGGGCCGGCGGAGCTGGCCGCCGCGCACGGCGCGGCGCTGGCCGGCAGCCGGCCCTGGTCCGGCACGGCGCGCACCGGCGGCACCGTGGTGCTGTGCACCGGCCTGTCCGGCGCGGGGAAGTCCACGATCGCCGCGCGGCTGGTGGAGCTGCTCATCGAGGCCGGGCGGACGGTCACCCTGCTCGACGGCGACGAGGTCCGGCACTCCCTGTCCGCGGGGCTCGGGTTCTCCAAGGCCGACCGGGACACCAACGTCCGCCGGATCGGCTGGGTGGCCGCGCAGATCGCCAAGCACGGCGGCACCGCCGTCTGCGCCCCGATCGCGCCCTACGCCGAGGTGCGCGCCGACGTCCGGCGCGAGGTGGAGGCCCAGGCCGGGCCCGGCAGCTTCGTGCTGGTCCACGTGGCGACGTCGCTGGCCGACTGCGAGGCCCGCGACCGCAAGGGTCTTTACGCCCGGGCGCGCGCCGGGGAGATCCCCGCCTTCACCGGGATCAGCGACCCCTACGAGACGCCCACCGACGCCGAGGTCACCGTGGAGACCGCGGGACGGAGCGTCGACGAGTGCGCCCGGCAGGTGCTGGACGCGGTGCTCAGCCGACCGTCGTGAGGGAGTCCTGCACGGCCGTGCGCCAGTCGCGCGGGCGGAAGCCGGTCCCCTGCAGCTTCGCCAGGTCCAGCACGCTGTTGAGCGGCCGCGGTGCGAGGCCGGGCTTGTCGGCGGTGTACTCGGCGGTGCTGACCCGCCGGACGGCGCGCGGGTCGCGGCCGCGGGCGGCGAAGACGACCTCCGCGACGTCGGCCCACGACGCCGGCTCCCCGCCGCACGTGACGTTGTAGGTCCCCGAGAGCCCGGCGTCGGCGAGGTGGGCGACGGCGTCGGCGAGGTCGTCGGCGAGCGTGGGCCGGCCGACCTGGTCGGCGACGACCGAGGGGCTGACGCCGCGGTCGGCGAGGCCGGCCATCGTGCGGACGAAGTTGCGGCCCTCCCCCACGACCCAGGTGGTGCGCAGCAGCAGGTGCCGGTCGAGCGCGGTGACCAGCGCGTCGCCGTCGGCCTTGCTCCGCCCGTAGACGCTCAGCGGGTGCACCGGGGCGTCCTCGGGGATCGGCCCGGGGTGGGTGCCGTCGAAGACGTACTCGGTGGAGAAGTGCACGAGGAGGAAGCCGTGCACGCGGGCCGCGTCGGCCAGGGCGCCGACGCCGTCGACGTTGACCGCCCGCACGGCGGCGCGGTTGGCCGGGTCCTCCGCGGCGTCGACGGCCGTCCAGGCGGCGGCGTTGACCACCAGGTCGACGCCGGACCAGTCGTGCGCCGCGACCGCGGCCGGGTCCCCGACGTCGAGGCCGGCCCGGGTCAGCGCGACGGCGTGGGGGAACCGGCGGGTCAGCGCGCGGCCGACCTGCCCGCCGGCGCCGAGGACGACCGCCGTCACTGGCCGCGGGCGGCGTAGGCCGCCTCCACGCGCTCCTTCTGCGGGCGCCACCAGTCCTCGTGGTCGCGGTACCACGCGATCGTCGCCGCCAGGCCGTCGCGGAACTCGGTGTAGCGGGGCCGCCAGCCGAGCTCCTCGCGCAGCTTGGTGGCGTCGATGGCGTAGCGCAGGTCGTGCCCGGCGCGGTCGGTGACCGAGTCGAAGGCGTCGGCCGGCTGGCCCATCAGCTCGAGGATCGTGGCGAGCACCGTGCGGTTGTCGACCTCGCCGTCGGCGCCGATGAGGTAGGTGTGCCCGGCGCGGCCGCGCTCGAGGACCTCGTGGACGGCGGCGTTGTGGTCGTCGACGTGGATCCAGTCGCGCACGTTCTGGCCGGCGCCGTAGAGTCGCGGCCGGAGCCCGGCGAGCACGTTGGTGACCTGCCGCGGGATGAACTTCTCGACGTGCTGGTAGGGCCCGTAGTTGTTCGAGCAGTTGGAGATCGTCGCCTGCACGCCGTAGGAGCGCACCCACGCGCGCACCAGCAGGTCGGAGGCCGCCTTGGTCGAGGAGTACGGGCTCGACGGGTTGTACGGCGTCTCGGGCGTGAACTTGCGCGGGTCGTCGAGCTCCAGGTCGCCGTAGACCTCGTCGGTGGAGACGTGGTGGAAGCGCACGCCGTGCCGGCGCACCGCCTCCAGCAGCGTGAAGGTGCCGACGACGTTGGTCTGCAGGAACGGCGCGGGGTCGGCCAGGGAGTTGTCGTTGTGGCTCTCGGCCGCGAAGTGGACGACGGCGTCGCTGGCGCCGACCAGCTCCTCGACCAGCGCGGCGTCGGTGATCGACCCGTGCACGAAGGTGATCGCGTCCTTCACGCCGGCCAGCGAGGCCTCGTTGCCCGCGTAGGTCAGCGCGTCGAGCACCGTCACCTCGTACTGCGGGAAGCGCTCGACGGTCTGGTGGACGAAGTTGGCGCCGATGAAACCGGCTCCACCGGTCACCAGCAGACGACGGATCTGGCTCACGGCCGACAGGGTCTCAGAACTGCGGCCCGATCCCGGTGCGCCGCTCACCCCGCGGGATGAGGTCGCCTGGCGCGCGGGGGCGCCGTCCCTAGATTGGGATCGACACCGCAGGTGGACGGGGGCGCCATGAGCAGGGACGACGTCGGGCTGGACAGCCCGCCGGACGAGGTGGCCGGCGCGGACGAGGCGCCCGCCGAGCGGCGCCGACCGGCCTCGCGCCGTCGCCGCGTCCTCCGCCGCGCCCTCGTGGCCGTCGGCGTCCTGGCGCTGGTGCTGGCGCTGCTGGTGGGCGGCGGGCTGTGGTTCCTGACCGACCGCTACGGCGGCAACATCGACCGGGTCGCCGACGTCTTCAGCGACCTCGACGAGGACGCGCGCCCGGCACCGGCCACGCCGGCCGAGGCGGCGTCCGCCCAGCCGGTCACCTTCCTGCTGGTGGGCAGCGACAGCCGTGGCACCGCCGACGAGGGCATCGCCGAGGGGGGCCGGTCGGACGCGATCATGATCGCCCGCTTCTCCGGTGACCGGCAGCACGCCCAGCTGGTGTCCATCCCCCGCGACTCGTGGGTCGACGTCCCCGGGTACGGGACGAACAAGATCAACGCGGCCTACGCGTTCGGCGGGCCGACGCTGCTCGTGCAGACCGTCGAGCAGCTCACGGGCGTCCGCATCGACCACTACGTGGCCATCGACTTCGAGGGCATCGTCCAGGTCACCGACGACCTGGGCGGGGTCGATGTCGTCGTCGCCGAGACCACCAGCAACGGGCCGTACACGTTCCCGGCCGGGGTCAACCACCTCGACGGCGACCGGGCGCGCTGGTACCTCGGGCAGCGCTACGGCCTCGAGGGCGGCGACTTCGACCGGGTGCGCCGCCAGCAGCAGTTCATCGAGGCGGTGTTCACGCAGCTGTTCAGCTCCGGGACGCTGAGCGATCCCGGCCGGCTCGACGCCGCGCTGCTCGCCGTCACCAGCGCGGTCGCCGTCGACGACACCCTGGGCAACGGCGACCTGCTGTCGCTGGCCTACTCCCTGCGCGACCTGCGCCCGGAGGCCGTCGACTCCTTCACCGCCCCGGTGCTCGGGACCGGGACGGAGGGCTCGGCGAGCGTCGTCTACCTCGACGAGGTCACCGGCGACCGCATGTGGGGCTACCTGCGCAACGACTCGCTGTCGCAGAACGCCGCGGAGTTCGACGCGGAGGCGCTGCCCGACGTGCCGCGCTGACGCACCGCTCCTCCCCCGACCGACCGCGGCCGGGCGACCCGCTCAGGGGTCGCCCGGCCGCGTCCGTTCAGGCGGGGGTGGGGATCCCGCGGGCCGCGCCCTCGGCCAGTGAGGCCCGGAACCAGCGGTACGTCTCCTCGATCCCCTCGCGCAGCGGGATCCGCGCCTCCCAGCCCAGGGCGTGCAGGCGGGAGACGTCGAGCAGCTTGCGCGGCGTCCCGTCGGGCTTGGAGCGGTCGAACTCGATGGCGCCCTGGTAACCCACGACGTCGGCCACCAGCCGCGCGAGCTCGGCGATCGAGACGTCGGTGCCCACGCCGACGTTGACCGGCTCCGGGGCGTCGTAGTGCTCGAGGAGGTGCAGGCAGGCGCGGGCGAGGTCGTCGACGTGCAGGAACTCGCGCCGGGGCGTGCCGCTCCCCCAGACGACGACGGACGGTGCGCCGTCGCGGGCGGCCTCGGAGAAGCGCCGCATCAGGCCGGGCAGCACGTGCGAGCCGACGGGGTCGAAGTTGTCGCCCGGCCCGTAGAGGTTGGTCGGCATCGCCGAGACGTAGGGCAGGCCGTACTGCCGCCGCAGCGCCTGGACGTGCAGGACGCCGGCGATCTTGGCGATGGCGTAGGCGTCGTTGGTGGGCTCCAGCGCACCGGTGAGCAGCGCGTCCTCGCGGATCGGCTGCTCGGCGTACTTGGGGTAGATGCAGCTCGACCCGAGGAACAGCAGCCGCTCGACGCCCACCCGCGCGGCGGCGTCGAGGACGTTGACCTGGATCCGCAGGTTGTCGGACAGGAACTCCGCCGGGCGGGTGCTGTTGGCGAGGATGCCGCCCACCCTGGCCGCGGCGAGGACGACGACGGCCGGGCGCTCGCTGTCGAAGAAGCGGTCGACCGCCTCGCGGTCGCGCAGGTCGAGCTCGCGCGAGGTCCGGGTGACGAGGTCGGTGAACCCCTCGGACCGCAGGTGGCGGAGGACCGCCCCGCCGACCAGACCGTTGTGGCCGGCGACGTACGTGCGGGCCGCCCTATCGAGTGATGCCATTTACCGTGCCCGATCTCTCCGCTGTTCCGTCGACCTAATGTAATTCCCCGAGCGACGCAGGCGGGCTGCGTTCACCCTTTGGCAGGACGGCGATGGCGAAATCCGCATTGATCACCGGTATCACCGGGCAGGACGGCTCCTATCTCGCCGAACTGCTGCTCGACAAGGGGTACGAGGTGCACGGGATGGTGCGCCGGTCGTCCTCCTTCAACACCGAGCGGCTCGACGGCGTCTACCAGGACCCGCACACCCCGAACCGGCGGCTCCACCTGCACCACGGCGACCTGAACGACGGGGTCACGCTGGTCAACCTGCTGCGTGAGATCAACCCGGACGAGGTCTACAACCTGGGCGCGCAGTCGCACGTGCGGGTCTCGTTCGACCAGCCGGTGTTCACCGGCGACGTCACCGGGGTGGCCGCGATGCGCCTGCTCGAGGCCGTCCGGGTGGCCCGGGTGCGGACGAAGGTCTACCAGGCGTCGTCGTCGGAGATGTTCGGCGCCACTCCCCCGCCGCAGGACGAGCGGACGCCATTCCACCCGCGTTCTCCCTATGGCGTCGCGAAACTGTACGCGTACTGGGCGACGCGCAACTACCGCGAGGCCTACGACCTGTTCGCGGTGAACGGCATCCTGTTCAACCACGAGTCGCCGCGGCGCGGTGAGACATTCGTGACGCGCAAGGTGACCCGGGCGGTCGCGCGCATCCGGGCGGGCCTGCAGGACACGCTCTGGATGGGCAACCTCGACGCCGTCCGCGACTGGGGCTACGCGCCGGAGTACGTCGAGGGCATGTGGCGGATGCTGCAGCACCCGGTGCCGCAGGACTACGTGCTGGCCACCAACACCTCCTACACCGTGCGGGACTTCGTGCGGATGGCGTTCGAGCACGTCGGCCTCGACTGGCAGGAGCACGTCGAGTACGACCCGCGCTACGAGCGCCCCAGCGAGGTCGACGCCCTGGTGGGCGACTACTCCCGGGCGCGCGAGGACCTCGGCTGGGAGCCGAAGGTGCTCACCCCCGAGCTGGTGCAGATCATGGTCGACGCCGACGTGCGCCTGCTCGAGGACGAGCTGGCCGGCCGACTGGTCCGCATCGACCGCTGATCCGCGGGACACGACACGAGGGGCCGGCGACGTCGTCGCCGGCTCCTCGTCGCGTCCGTCGGGACCCCCTGGTCCCGCTCGTCACGGACACCCCTCGCGTTCACGACCACGCCGGTCGGCGGCCCGCAGGATGCGGGCGTGGCATTCCTCCTCGGGTCGACCTGGCTGGCGCTGCACGTGTGGGTCGCCGAGCACGGGCAGGTGCTGGTGGCCGCGGCGCTGTGCGGCGTCGCGCCCGCGCGGGCGATGGCGCGCCGGCCCGCCTCCGTCTGAGCCCGCCGGCTGCCACACTGGCGGCGTGACGCGCCGCCGCGCACGGACGTGGTCCTGGCACCTGCACCGCTACCGCTGGGTCCGGGACGACCCGTTCAGCGGGTCGTCCCTCTACGCCTGCCGCTGCGGCGTCGTGCGTCCCGGGCTCTGACGCTCAGCGGCGCCGCAGCAGCACGAGCCCCAGGAGCGAGAGCACCCCGGCCGCCCAGCCGGTGAGCACGAAGACGTCGCCCTGGTGCACGCCCTGGTCCTCGGCGACGCGGAGCAGCACCGGCCCCTCGTTGTAGTACTCCCCCGTGACGAGCAGGACCGCGAAGGCGGTCAGCATCGCGGCCGCGACGAGCGCGAAGAGCCAACGGAGGGTCACGTCGGCGGTCAGCCGCCCTGGCGCCGGAGCACCTGCCCCACGGTCTTCAGGACGATCTTCATGTCGAGCCACGGTGACCAGTTCTCGATGTAGTAGTTGTCGAAGCGGGCCCGGTCCTCGATCGAGGTGTCCCCGCGCAGGCCGTGCGACTGCGCCCAACCGGTCAACCCCGCCGGCACCCGGTGCCGGGCGGTGTAGCGGGGGATGTGCGCGGAGAACTGGTCGACGAAGTGCGGCCGCTCCGGACGCGGCCCGACGAGGCTCATGTCCCCGCGGAAGATGTTCCACAGCTGCGGCAGCTCGTCGAGCGAGCTCGCCCGCAGGAACCGGCCCACGGGTCCCAGCCGGTCGTCGTGCTTGATGTTCCAGTTCGTCTGCGACTCGGTCTCGTCCACCGGCTTGAGGGAGCGGAACTTCAGCACCTCGAACGGACGGCCGTCGAGCCCGACGCGGGTCTGGCGGAAGATGATCCCCGGGCCGCCCTCCAGCCGGACGGCGACCGCGCAGGCGGTCAGCACCGGGAGGAGCACCAGCAGCGACACCGCGGACACGACGACGTCGACCAGCCGCTTCGTCCGCCACCACGGGCTGCGGTAGACCGAGCGCCGGCGCCGGACCAGCGGGATGCCCCAGATCTCGTCGGTGTAGCGGTTCGTGTGGTGCAGCTCGAACAGCCGGGGGACGACGAAGACGTCGACGTCGAGCCGGTCGCAGGTGCGCAGGATGTCGACGAGCTCGTCCTCGTCGGTCCCGCCGTAGGCGACGATGACGTCTCGGACGGCCTGCTCGCGGATGACCTGCGCGAGCCGGTCGTACCTGCCGAGCAGTGGGATCGGGAGGAGGGCCGTGGCCTCGTCGTGCTCCCCCGCGTCGAGGAAGCCGATCGGGTCGAGGCCGTAGTTGCGGCGCTCGAGCAGGGTGGCGGCCACGCGGACGCCCATCTGCCCGGCTCCCACGACGAGGGTCCGGTGCCGGACGAGGCCGCGGCACCGGGCGGTGCGCACCACGTGGTAGGCGACGAGGCGCGCGACCAGGATCGCGGCGAGGAGCACCACGAAGTGCGTGACCTGACGCACCGGCGGGTCGACCCCGGGCAGGACGGAGAAGAGGGCCACCTTGAAGGTCCAGGCGACGACGACCGCAGCCAGGGTGTAAGGCAGGTCGTCCAGCAGCGAGAGGTTCAGCCGTGAGCGGTACAGGCCGGCACGCCAGAACACCAGCAGCAGGAAGGCCAGCGCGAGGGCGTGCGCCAGCGCTGACCCCGGCAGCGTGATGAGGGTCGCGACGGCGAAGGCGACGACGTCGACGAGCACCAGGTAGGGCCCGACACCGCGCCGGACCCACCACTTCTCCTTGGCAGGCGTCTCTGCGGTCGGCCAGGTCCTGACCGTGCGCACCTTCTCCTCGCGCGACGCCGTGGCCATCGAGACGCGACTGATCTGTCGCGCTGCCTGTCCCGATGTGGCGTCGCCCCCCGTGGCGTCGACCAATGACCCTCCCCGTTGACCGCGTCGACTATTCGACGCGGTCAGGAGATGGTGCCACCACGGGCACGGATCCGCCATTCCTGAGCTCATTCGGAGGACCTTCGAATGACGGTCGTAATGAGCGGTCATACCGGTGCTCACCCCGCGAATCGAAATGGTGACGGCCCGTCATGCCGCAAGCGCGTCAGTACGCGCCGGAACCGCGGAGCACGGCCCCCACCGTCTTCCAGAGGATCATGAAGTCGAAGGCCAGCGACCAGTTCTCCACGTAGCGGACGTCGAGCCGCACGGCGTCGTCCCAGGACAGGTCCGACCGGCCGCTGACCTGCCACAGGCCGGTGATGCCCGGCTTGACGAGCAGCCGGCGGCGCATGTCGAAGCCGTACTGCTCGACCTCGCGGGTGACGTGCGGGCGCGGCCCGACCAGGCTCATGCTGCCGCCGAGGACGTTGAACAGCTGCGGCAGCTCGTCGAGCGAGTAGCGCCGCATGACCGCACCGATCCCGGTGACCCGCGGGTCACGGCGCATCTTGAACTGCACCGCGTTGCCCTGGTTCTGCTCGTGCAGGTCCAGCTCGACCTTGTCCGCGTCGACCACCATGCTGCGGAACTTCAGGACCTGGAACGGCCGGCCGTCGCGGCCGATCCGCTCGTGCGTGAAGAAGACCGGGCCCCGGCTGGTGGCCTTGACGAGGACGGCGAGGGTGACCAGCACCGGCAGGAGGACGAGGACGCCGAGCCCGGCAGCCGTGCGGTCGACGACCTCCTTGGCGATGCGGCGGACGCCGGTGAACTCGGGGCGCTCGACGTGCACGAGCGGCAGCCCGGCGACCGGGCGCACGTGCACCCGCGGGCCGGCGACCTCGGTGACCGCCGGGGCGAGCAGGAGCTCGGCCTCGGTGTCCTCGAGGTCCCAGCCGAGCTTGCGCAGCCGCGCGCCGTCGAGCTCCGGGGAGGGCAGGACCGCGACCGTGTCGATCTCGTAGCGGCGGACGACGTCGGCGACCTCGTCGAGGCCGCCGAGGACCGGCAGGCCGTCGAAGACGTCGCGGTCGCCGGCCGACAGTGGCAGGCAGCAGCCGATGACGCGGTAGCCGTGCCGGGCCTCGCGCTCCATCTGCGCGTTCAGGGCGGCGACACCGCTGCGGTGCCCGACGAGCACCGCCGTCTGCACGTGCCGGCCCCGGGCGCGCCGGGAGTGCAGCCGCAGGCGGAGGGCGACGCGGACGGCGAGCGTCAGCAGCGTGGCCAGCGGGAGGGCGACGACGACGAAGCTGCGGGCCACCTCGAGCTCGAAGGCCCAGGAGACGGTGCCGACCGTGGCGAGCAGGAGGGCGGCGGCGGAGAAGACCCGGCGGAACTCCTCGGGACCGACCCAGAGGAAGCGCTCCTCGTAGGTGCGGGCGACGAGCATGGCCCCGAGCCACACGACGGGGAGGGCGACGACGAGCGCGGTGCTCGCCGCGGCGCTCATCAGCGGGCCGTCCTCGGGGACGAGCGACCCCACGATGGCGGCCATCAGCGCCGCGACGGCGTCGAGGAGGACGAGGCGGCGGACGTACGAGGCGCGCCACGCCCGGCGGGCGGCGGTCCCCTCGCCCCGGAGGCGAGGTGTCAGCCAGTACCAACGGCGACCGACAGACTGCGCTTCGCCAGGGACCGCGCCGTCGACGGTTTCGAGCAGGGACAAGTACACCAACCCCCGTGCAGCGCCCAGCGCATCAGCACCCGGCGCAGTGATCCCCCATGACTGCCGGGGACTCCATCGTCCGACCGGCGAGAGGATCGTAACGACGTCCAGGTCGTAGCAGAAGTAATTGCACACAAGCAGGTGGCGCACAAAGTGTCGTCACCCCTGTCGCCCGGACGATCCGAGTGCGCACCGTGACGGCGCGCGCCTCTTCCGCGCGTCGCCCCTGGTGGAGGGCACGAGCCGCCCGTCCACGAGCGGATCGGTCCCCTGCTCACCTGCTGTGGCCGGAGTCGTCGCCGCGAGCGCTCGACGCGATGGGACGCCGTCAGCCAGTCTGCGTGGGGTCCCATCGACGGGCGGCACGTGGCGGAGCGGGGTCGACTCCTCCAGTCACCGATCCCCACGAGACGAGGCGTCCCAGCACCGTGAGCAACGCCTCGCTGATCGAGTCCCCGACTTCCTGGTGGACCTCCGCGGGCTGACCGATGGGGTCGCGGATGTCGTCATCCGGTCCGCTCCGTCGCAGAGGCCTGCGAGCCGCCATCCTCTCCACGAGATCGCGTGCCCTGTCGACACTGCTCGCACCTCCGAGCGAGACGTTGTCGCCGACGAGCCCCAGGAGGTCCGCGGCTTCCCGCAGGGTGTAGGTCCGCGAGAGCGCACGAGGCGCGACGGCGAGCACGTCCCGACGGTGCTCTCTCGTCATCGTCAACGTGAGGTCCGCAGCATCGGCGATCGGCCCGGTCAACTGCCGGGCCAGGAAGCCGGAAGGATCTCCGCCCAGCCCCTGCAACACCAGAGCCGAGTGGGGGTGCATGCCCGCGCCGACGACCGCCCGGGTACCCGCGCTGCCCAGGTCGACCCACCGGGAACTCCCCGGCGAGGCGGCCTCCAGATACGCCCGCCCCAGGCGTTCGGCGAGGGGCGAGCGGCACACGTTCCCCGTGCACACCAGCAGTACGCCGAAGACCGGCGTGGAGGGCCACAGGCGAGGCACACCACCAGTCTGGTGTCGAGTCCTCGGCCCGAACGACCGGAGGTGGACCGCGTCGCTCCCGCTGGTGAGCTCCAGGGAGGCCGAGGACCGCCCTGGCGGATGACGCCTCACCCGTCGATGCTGGCAGCCGTGCGGGGTCACCGCCGCCCACCGCGGCTGAGCAGGAGGCAGGAGGTCAGCGTCGTGTGCTCGGCTCCCGAGTCAGAGCCTCCACGTGCGCCCGGCGACAGGACGCTGGAGACCGAGGTCCTGTGACCGAGCCGGCCCAGGGTGAGGGGACGCCCCGTGGATGACATGAGCCGGAGACGATTCGTCGCTGCGGTCACCGCAGGGGGAACGCTCGCCGGCGCCGCCGTCGTCGGCGTGGTCACGAAGCAGACCCCGGGAGGTCGTCTGTCTGCGAGCGACGTCCTCAACCCACTCGACCACGGAGCCGCCGGCGACGGCACGACGGACGACAGAGCCGCCATCCAGGCCCTGCTGGACTCGGCCCCGCCGGGCGCCACGGTCCTCATCCCCGGCGGTCGCACCTTCGCGCTGAGCGGCGGGCTGGTCTGCGAGCAGACGGTGAACCTCTGCGGTGGCGGGACGATCGCCGTCGTGGGTGGGCTCGACGAGGACGGGATGCCGGCGGGCCTGACCCTCCGGGGACAGGGCTCCACGGTCCAGGGGGTCGTCCTGTCCAACCCCGGTGAACTGACCGGACGGCCTGGGCTGACCACCGGTGGCTACAACGTCGGGATCCTCATCGAGGCGCACGACGTGCTCGTCTCGGAGTGCACGATCGACAGGTTCCAGGGCGGGATCGTCGTCGCGGCCGACGGCGAGTGGCAGCGGATCCGCATCCTGGGCAATCGCATCGAGGACGTGCTCGGTCGCGGCCTCGGGCCGACGGATGTGACCTCACCCGACGGCGAGGACGGCGGGGACGGCATCTGCGTCTGGGGATCGCAGGCGACCGTGACGGGCAACGTCGTGAACGCCAAGGCAGGTCGCGACGCCCGGATCGGCATCCACTTCGAGGCCCTCCCCGATCGGCAGCGCAAGGTTCCGGCCACCGGCCATGCGGACGAGCAGATCAGCGTGTGCGGGAACGTGGTCTACGGGCAGTTCCGTCGGGGGATCGTGGTCGAGCAGGCGACGGGGGCCACCGTGAACGGCAACTGCGTCGCCGACGCGACGTGGTGGTCCATCGCCCTCATCAACACCCGGAACTGCACCGTGAGCGCCAACGCCATCGCCTGGACCCGGACGGCCGAGGACAACCAGGGTGAGAGTTGGAGTCCGCGCCGAGCGGCGTTGACCTGCTACGGCGAAGTGTCGGACTGCGTGCTCAGTGACAACACGGTGCACGCCACGGCCACCAGCGCCGCGAGGTGCTTCGTCAACATCCAGTCGGACGACGGCGTCCCGTCCGACCTCCTCATCAGCGGCAACGTCTTCGGCGGCGACCCCTCCGCCGCCATCCAGGACGCCCTCCTCACCGGACCCCGGACCTTGCGGCCACGCATCCTCGGCAACAGGTTCTCGGTGTTCACCGAGCGGGGCCTCAACCTCTACGGCGCCGATCGTTTCGAGGTGGCGAACAACAGCATCGACGGCAACGACGGATCCCCCGGACGGGGGATCGAGGCCGACGGCGCCGGAGCCGGACTCATCAGCAACAACGTCGTCAGCAACGTGACGCAGGCGATCGTGGTGTCCAACTCCTCCGGAGTCCTCGTCGTGGGGAACCTCGTGACCGACTGTCAGGACGGCTTCGACGGGTATGCCTCCGCCGGCCTACTGGTCTCCAGCAACGCGTTCCGGGTCCTCGGCGCCAAGACGCTCAACATCGACGACGGGGCCAACGGCAACGTCGTCGCCTCGAACGGATGAAGTGGCTCGCCCACCGCTGCTCGCTGCAGGGCATGCCCCCTCCGCGTGCGCAGCGTTCGTCAACGCAAGCGAAGCGAGATCCTCACCGTCCGCTGTACAGGGACGAGCGCGTCCAGGTCCGCCGTGTCATCGTCTGCCAGGACAGGCCAGCAGTCGTCGTCGCGCGACCCGCCCGTCCAGTGATCGCAGCGTCGGCAGCAGTAAGGTTCAGCCCCCGCCGATCAGCCGTCCCGTCGTCGCACGATCGTGGAGGGAAGCGTGAGGATGCCCCGCTCCGGGGTCGTGCACCTGACCCACCGCTTGAGCAGCGGTGGAGTGGAGACCGCCATCCGCGTCTTCCTCGAGTCAGGTAGACGCCGCGACTACACGGTGATGACGCTGACCACCGATGACGGCGGACATCCAGAGGCAGTTCTCCCTGGCCGTGGCCTCAACAATCCGCTCACCTACCTGTCTCAGCTCGCGCGACTCGTCCGGAGACCACCCGCGGTCCTCGTCGTCTCCCTGTGGCGGGCCGCTCTGCTCGGCGCGGTCGTCAAGGTCCTGCGACCGAGGGTGCAACTGGTCGTTTTCCTGCACAACGTCCGGTACAAGAACCGGCCGGACCGGTGGTGCCACCGTGCAGCGCTCGCTGTGTCCGACGTCGTCTTCGTCGATTCCGAGGCCGCACGGGAGGCGCTCGTCCCGGACACGCGTCAACCGGTCCGTCGCATCACGTTCAAGCTCAGGACCGATGTCGCGGCGGTGCGGCCCACCTTCGAGGCACCGTGGTACCTGGCCTATTGGGGTCGGCTGTCGCCTCAGAAGCGGATCGACCGAGCCCTGCAACTGTTGGCGACGATGCGCCACCGGGAGGACTGCCGGCTGCTCTGCATCGGCACCGACGATGGCGACGGCGACCGGCTGAGGAAGATGGCAGCCGAGCTCGGTGTCGAGGAGTACGTGGAGTGGTTGCCCGAGATGCCCTTCCCCTCGATCGAGGCGCAGGTGTCCCGGGCCTCCTTCTTCGTACAGCTCAGTGACTTCGAGGGCATGGCGATGTCCGTCGTCGAGGCGATGCAGATGGGGCTGGTACCCGTCGTCTCACCGGTGGGTGAGATCCGGAACTACGCCGACGACGGGATCAACGCGCTGGTCTTCCGGGGTGACGTCGAGGAACTGGCCGGCCGGGTCCTCGACGTCATCGGTGATCCGCAGCGGTGGCGCACGCTGCACGAAGCTGCGATGGCGACCTGGCGGGAGACGCCCGGCTACACGGAGTCCTTCTCCGAGGCGATCGACGAGCTCCTGACGTCCGCGAGGAGGCCGTGAGCCTGATCAAACGCCTGTCGGCACCAGTCCTCGCGCTGATGGGTTCCCATCAGCAGTCTCTGGCGCCGCAGCGAGGTGCTGGCAGCGAGACGGCCCGGAACCTCTCTGACGGATCGACCGGAAGGCGGCTCAGGCGCCACCTGGTGACGATCGGCCCCGGCTTCCTGGGCCAGGTGCTGGCACTCGGCGCCATGCTCGCCCCTGTCCTCGCCCGTCGGACGGACCAGGTACAGCTGATCGTCTTCTGCTCGTCAGCCGCCGTCCTGCTCCTCGGTCCCGCCACCCTCGGCATCCAACTGACGCTTCCCGCCTTGCGGGGGAAGATGACGCCGGCCATCGGGCTGGCATGCAGCATGCTGAGCCTCACGACGGTGTGTTCGGCCATGCTCGCGGCCCTCCTCGTCGTCCCCAGCGAGCACGTGGAGCTGGTGCTCTGCTCCGCACTCCTCCTCTACGCACAGGGCCTGTACGTCGTGACCACGACGCTGCTGATCCGAGCTGGAGACGCTGCCCGGATCGCACGGATGCGGCTCCATTACGGCCTGACGCTCCTCAGCGCCACCTGTGTCGCCGTCGTGCTCCCGGGCAGCTACCCCCTCGTCCTGGCGACTGTGCTCGCCTACGTCGTGATCGTCGTGGTTCACGCTCGCACGGCAGTTCGGCCGGTCTGGCACGGCATCCACCGACTCCGCCGGTCCTCCCGACTCTTCCGGCCGTACATGCGGCATGCCCTGGCTCCGACCTTGTCCGAGCTCGCGACAGGCACCGTCGGCCCCCTCGCGGGCGTGGCGGTGGTCGGGACAGGTGCCTTCGGCGGGCCGTGGGCTGTCGTCAACCGCATCGCAGGTGGATTCATCACTCTGCTACAGCAGGTCCTCATGCCCCCTGTCGAGGTCGATCTGAGCCGCTCCGTACGAGAGCGGGACAGGCTGGGGTTCTCCTCGTCCTCCCGTCGAGCTCTCCTCCTGGGAGCAGCCGTCGCGATGCTGGGCTGCATCGGCGCGCTGGGGCTGGCGGTCTACGCGGCACCGGACGCGCTCGACGTCAACGGTTGGCTGCTGATGGCGGGGATCACCGTCCTGTTCTGGGGTCCTACGCTCCTCCTCACTCCCCTCAGCCGCGTCTTGAACTTCCTGGGCCACAACCGGCTCAAGCTCTGGCTCGACCTCTTCCGCGCAGGCGGGCTCGTGCTGGCCTTCTTCCTGCTGCCCGGGCCTGCCAAACTGGTGGGCATGGCGGTCGTCGCGGCCGTCGCCTCGGGTGCGATCTATGTCGCGACCCGGCGCCAGATCAGGAGGTTCCGGGCCGGTCGGTGACGGCTCCCGGACCCTGAGCCAGCGGCTCAGCAGTACGCAGCACCTCGTCATAGACCGCCAGCACCCGCTTGCCGCTGATCGTCAACCCGTACCGGCTGCCGACGTGTCGGCGACCGTGGGCCCCCTCGCGGTCGGCGCCCTCCAGGTCCAGGAGCCGCTCGGACACCGCTGCCGCCAGAGCGTCGACGTCCTCGACCGGGACGACGGCTCCGGCGGACGGCGGGATGACCTCCCGTGCTCCCGCCACGTCGCTCATGACGACGCTGCGACCACTCGCTGCCGCCTCCAGGCTGACCAGCGCCATCCCCTCCCACCGTGACGGGGCCACCACGACCGTCGCGGCTGCATACCAGTCCCGCGGGTCGCTGCTGCCCACGAAGAGGACGCCCTCGCCCGCGGCCTTCTCCAGCCGCTGACGCTCGGGCCCCTCACCGACGAGCGCGAGTCGTGCGCCCGGTGCCACGTCTCGGATGGCCGGCCACGCGTCCAGGAGGACGTCCTGCCCCTTCTGCCGGCTCAGGCGGCCGACACAGACGGCGAGCGGGGCATCGCCCAGCCCGAGACGCTCCCGTGCCGCCCTGCGGTCGCGCGGGGAGAAGCGTTCGGTGTCGACCCCGTTGGGGACGACACGGGACTTGCCCTCCAGCCGCACGCCCAACTCGACCGCGTCTCGACACTCGGCCTCGCTGACGCAGACCACACGGTGTGCCCACCTCACGGCCCAGCGTTCGTAGGCCAGCGTGAGCCGGCGCATGAGGCCCTCCACCGCCAGGAAGGACCACGCGTGCGGCTGGTAGACGGTCGGGATGGAGGACCGGATGGCCAGGCGGCCGGCCAGGCCGGCCTTGGCGCTGTGCAGGTGCACCACATCCGGCCGGAGCCCACGCAGGGCTCGGCGGAGGCGGGCGGTCTCGACCGCAGTCGCCAGTCCGGGACTACGGCCGGCGGCCCAGGACACGTGGGCAGCGCCGGCTGCGACGGCCTCCGCCGGAAGCCAACCCTCGTCGGGACAGACGACGGTGACCCGGAGCCCACACGACACCTGGTGACGAGCGAGCTGCACGACGCACCGGGCGACGCCCTCCGTCGTGGGCTGTGCGACATGGACGACGTGGACGGTCATGTCCACCGACCGGACGGCGCAGAATCCGACATGGCTACATCCTGCTGATCACGCCCGTCCGGGGCGACCGCGACGACCCTCCGGGTCGGTGACTGGTGTGAGGGCCTGGGATCGGGCCGCCGACCTGCTGCTGGACCGGTGCGGGTCAGCCCGCTTCCGTGTCCGCGGTTGAGCATCCTGCACGTAGTCGGTGCCGTAGCCGTAGGCCTGCGCTGCTCGAGCACTCAACGGGACGATGTTGAGGACGACGCCGAGGATGCGAGCCCCGACCCGTTCCAGCGTCGCCGTCGCCTGCTGCAGCTGGTCCTTGCGGGTGTGTCCGTGACGCACGGACACCAGGACGCCATCGGCGAGGACCCCCAGTCCCGCCGCGTCGGCCACGGGGAGCACCGGTGGTGCGTCGATGAGCACGAAGTCGTTGGACTCCCGCAGTTGGTCCACGAGGGAGAACATCTGCCGGGAGGACAGCAGCTCGTTGGGGTTCGGCGGGGTCGGACCGGCACCGATGACCTTCAGTCCCTCGGTCCCGAAGACCTGTTCGACCTCAGCAGCCTCCGCGCTGCCGGCCAAGACGTTGGTCAGCCCCACTCCGCCGACCAGGCCGAGGTAGCCGGCCACCCGCGGGCGACGGAGGTCGGCGTCGAGGAGCGTGACCTGCCGTCCCGACTCCGCCAGGGCGACGGCCAGGTTGATGGCGACCGTCGTCTTGCCCTCGGTGGGCATCGCGCTGGTCACCATGATCACCCGCGGTGGGTTGTCGACGCTGAGGAACTGGAGGGCGGTGCGCAACTGGCGGTAGTCCTCGGCAGCGCGGTTGGGACTCCGCTGGTCGTAGACGTGGCGCAGGCCCAGGGTCGTGTCTCGTAGCACGGTGCCGACCACCGGGGCCCCGCCGAGACCCGACGCAGTGTCGGCGCTCTTGACCGTCCGGTCCAGCTGGCGACGGAGGACCGCAGCCGCCGCGCCGAGGACGAGACAGCCCAGGGTGGCGATGGCGACGATGCGCGGGATGTCGGGCCAGCTCGGCGACGTGGGCTCCTTCGGGTCCTCCGTCACCGTGGCCTTGACCGGCGCCTGCCCTCCACCGTTGGGGGTCTCCAGGTCCGTCACCAACACGGTGAACTCGTCACCCACCGCCTCGGCGATCTGCCGCGCCTGTTGAGGAGAGGGATCGTCGACGATCACGTTGATGAGCACCGTGTCGGCCACGGGGATGGCCGTGATGCGAGCGGCCAGTTCCTCGACGTCCTCGTCGAGGCCCAGCCGGTCGTTCACCCGTCCGGCCAGTTCCTCACCCGACAGCAGTTGTGCATAGGACGCCACCCGCTGCTGCGAGAACTGGCCGCCCTGGAACGCCTCCGAACTGGTCGACGTCTCCGTGCTGGCGATGAAGAACTGGGTCTCGGCCGAGTAGACCGGGGTCGTCGTCAGGCAGTACGCGACTGAGGCGCAGGCCCCGAGAAGGGCTCCGACGAGCGGCATCCACCAATTGGTGCGCAAGGCCGCGAACACGTCCTTCAGTTCCAACGAAGCCCTCGCCCCTCGGTCAGTCGCTCACCGGTGCAGGACAGTACCCGGACGAGCCAGGCGCGGATCCCGAGAGCAGGATCATGCGACCTTCGGGTGACGGACGGCTGCCGACTCCTGGCTTGGCCCCCGGTCCCCGGCAGGTCGCCCGGCCACGTATATGGCGACCGGGAGGATCGGCGAGAGGTGGCGCAGATAGGACCCGTAGTCCGGCTCGAAGAAGCTCTGCACCAGGACGAAGGACACCACGAGCGAGAAGCACCTCACCCACCTGATGTCGCCCTGGGCGCCTGATCCGTCACGCAGCCGCGATCGGATGCCCCGTCCGACCAGGACCCACATGGTGACGATCAGGACGAAGAACGCCGCGTGCAGCGGATTGCCCGTGAGGAGCAGGGGGACCGGCAGGAGCAGCGTCACCAGCACCAGGAGGCACGACAGGGCCGACCCCACGAGGCCGCCCCCCACGGACACCGCGATGGCCGTCTCGGCGTCGGCGGACCCGCGGTCCTCGTTCACGACCCCGCGGAAGTGATCCAGTTCCACCCCCTGCCCGACGAGGAAGGCGACCGCACAGACCGCCGTCACGACCACGAGGAACACCAGCACGGTCCGTGGCCGGAACGGCCCCCGGAACACCCGCCGGGCCGCGATGTACGCAGCGGCGACGAGGAACCAGTACTCGCGGACGACGTAGGCGTATCCGAGCATGGCGCCGACGATCAGCACCTCGCCGGCGAGGCCGCGCGGTGCCGTGAGCAGCACGGCCACCAGCAGCAGCACGAAGACGTCCTTGGAGTAGGAGGACAGGTAGACCGCGGCGAACAGCAGGTACAGGCACGCGAGGACGAACTGGGCTCTGGTGACGTAGCGGGTGTCCCGCCAGGCCAGGACCACGACCCCGTAGCAGAGCAGCATGGACAGGACGGCGACGGCGGCCGGACTGCTCTCGAGGCCGAGCCAGCGGTACAGCCCGCCGGTGACCGTGAAGGCGCGGTCCTCCTCGTACCTGGCGATGCCGGCAGCGACCTGCTGGATCTTCAGGCTGTCGTAGAAGTACTTGGGTGGCAGGGCGGACCGGATGAGCGGCATCGCGAGGACGAGGACCGCTGCGACGAGGACCAGCAACCACTTGTCGACGCGAGCCACAGCCCCTTGCGGCGACGCTGCCCGGTCAACGGACACGACGGCTCCACGCCTCCAGCACGTGGTGAGTCTCGCACCCGCGAGCCGGCCCAGCGGCAGTCGATCACCCTCACGAGACCTCTCGCGCCGGGTCCGCCGCGTCAGGTGAGCGTCACTCCTCGGGCCCGACGGAGGGCGACGTGCCGTGGACGGGACCGGCCCGGCAGGCCCCCACCGCGCCAGTCCCGCGCCGCCGCAGCCGGACGACCGCGGCAGCAGTGACCGACACGGCAGTGACGACGGCGAGCATCAGCGGCGACCCGGCGCGCGCGGCCCACGCCGTCAGCTCCGGCACCGACGCGCCCACGCCCACCTGCAGCACCGTCCCCGGCACGAGGCCGAGCGCCGTCCCCGCCGCGTAGGCCCCGAGCGGCACGGCCGACAGCCCCGCCGCGTGGCTCAGCGCGCTGAACGGCACCACCGGCAGCAGCCGCCCGACGAGGACGGCCACGAACCCGCGGCCGGCCACCGCCCGGTCCACCGCCGCCAGCCGCGGACCGGCCAGCCGGACCACGGTCTCCCTCCCGAGCCACCGGGACAGGCCGAAGGCGGCCAGCGCGCCCAGCATGCCGCCGGCGAGGGACACGGCGAGCCCCGTCCAGAACCCCAGGACGACGCCCAGCAGCACGCACAGCGCCATCCGCGGGACCGGCCCGACGAGCAGGGCACCCGTGGCGAGGGCGAGCAGCACCAGCCCCGGCGCGCCGGCGCCGGCCACCCAGCGGCGCACGGCGTCGACGTCGGGGAGCTCGACGGTCAGCGCGACGACGGTCCCGGCGGCGAGCACGGCGAGCAGCGCGCCCGCCCGCAGCCACGACGTCCGCACCGGCCCATGGTGCCGTGCGGAGGACGTCGTCCCGGTCTGCACACTGGGGATCCCGCCGTCGACGCCGCCTCCCCGCGGCACCGAGGAGCTCGATGCGCCCGCCCGTCCGGACCCGCCCGGCCGCCCTGTTGGCGCTCGCCTGCCTGGTCCTGTCCGCCTGCTCCGGGTCGGCGGAGGACCCGCCGGTGACCACCTCCCCGGCGACGGCGAGCAGCACCCGCTCGGAGGTCACGGTGCCGGAGGCGGCCGACCCCGTCGACGCCGCCCTCGCCGGGATGGACCGCCGGGCGCAGGTCGCGCAGCTGTTCGTCGTCGGCGTGCAGCTCGACGACCTCTCCCCCGGAGACGACCTGGTCGCCGACGGCGTGGGCGGCGTCTTCCTCGCCGGCCGCTCGCGGGCCCCGGCGGCCGAGCTGGCCGCCGTCACCGGCCGCTGGGCCTCCGGTGCGCCCGGTCCGCGCCCGTGGGTCGCGGTCGACCAGGAGGGCGGCCAGGTCCAGGCGCTGCAGGGTCCCGGCTTCGACCGGCTCCCCGCCGCCGACGAGCAGGGGCAGCTGCCCCCCGACCGGCTCGCCGCGCTCGCCGGCACGCTCGGCGCCCAGCTCGCCTCGGCCGGGGTCACCCTCGACCTGGCGCCGGTCGCCGACGTCGTCCCGGCCGGCACCGAGGAGGGCAACGACCCGATCGGCGCCTTCGGCCGGCAGTACGGCAGCACCGCGGCCGACGTCGTCCCCGACGTGCGCGCGGTCGTCGACGGGCTGGCCGCCCACGGCGTCACCGCGACGCTCAAGCACTTCCCCGGCCTCGGGCTGGTCGACGCCACCACCGACGAGGTCGCCGGTGTCACCGACCCGGTCACCACCGCCGTCAGCGAGCAGGTGACCGCCTTCGGCGAGCTCGCCCGCTCCGACGCCGAACCGTTCGTGATGGTCTCCTCGGCCACCTACCCGCGGCTGGACCCGGACGCTCCCGCCACGTTCTCTCGGCGGGTCGTCACCACCCTGCTGCGTGGCTTCCTCCGCTTCGACGGCGTGGTGATCACCGACGACGTCGGCGCGGCCGTCGCCTTCGAGGACGTGCCGCCCGGCGACCGGGCGGTCCGCTTCCTCGGGGCCGGCGGCACGCTCGTGCTCACCGTGGACGCCGAGATCTACCCGGAGATGCTCGACGCCGTCCTCGCCCGCGCCGAGGCCGATCCCGCGTTCTCCGCCACGGTCGACGCCGCCGTGCGCACCGCGCTCGCCGCCAAGGCCCGGGCGGGCCTGCTCCAGCAGGTCCGCGCCCCGGCCCGTTGACCGCCCGGGGGTCGGCGTCGATCCTCTGCGACCGGACGGCGGCGGACGCCGTCGCCGCGAGCAGGAGGAGCGCACCGTGGACCACCCGGCGACGACAGCCCGCCCCCGTGCCGTGGTCGCCGCGGTCATGCTGGCGTTCCTCCAGGCCGGCCTCTACCTGGGCGGCGTGGTCTGGCAGAGCGTGGACGTGGCCACCTCGGACACCGGGCTCGAGGACCTCGGCCCCGCGGTGGTGGCCGTCCTCGGGATCAGCGCGCTGGGCACGCTGCAGGTGCTCGGCGGGCTCGCCCTGCTGCGCCACTCCCGCAGGAGGCTCCTGGTGGCCGCCTCCTGCGTCGACGCCGCCGCCTGCGGCGTCCTGCTCCTGGTCGTGGGCCTCGATGCGTTCGGGGGCGCCCTGTCGACCGCTGACCTCCTCGCGCTCGGGCTGGGGCTGGCCCTGCTGACCGGTCCGGTCCTGCGACTGGTGCTGCTCGGCCGCCCGCGGGTGGCCGCCTGGGCCGGCACCCGGCGCACCGCGACAGGCACCCGCGTCGTCCTGGCCGTCGTCCTCGCCGCCGGCGTGCTGGCCCTCGCCTCGACCGTCCTGCTGGTGCTCGCCGCACAGCAGGACCTCGTCGGCGCCCCCGTGGTCCCGCCCGGGTGAGGCCCGCGCGTGGTGCGTTGACCGCCCGTCCGGCGCAACCGATCCTGACGGCCGGACGACGGGACGGCTCCGTCGCGCGAGGACGGGACCGGCGCCCATGAGCGACCAGTACGGCTGGCAGGCGGCCCGGTGGCCGGCACCGGCGCCGACGACGCCCGCACCGGTGGGCGCCCGCCCGGGCCAGGCGACGGCCGCCGCGGTCCTCGCCTTCGTGCAGGCCGGGCTGTTCCTGCTGCTGGTCCTGGTGGTCACGATCGCCTCGGTGGTCGGCGACGGCCCCGGGAGCGAGGTCGGCATCGCCGTCCTGGTCACGCTGGCGGCCTGTGCGCTGGCCGGGTTCGACCTCCTCGGTGGCACCTGGCTGCTGCGCGGGACCGGCCGCACGATGCTGCTGGTCACCTCGTGCGTGGAGGCCGGCCTGCTCGGCCTGCTGTTCCTGGTCGCGCTGGTCGACGTCTCGACCGGCAACCCCGTCGACCCCGGAGGTGACGCCCTCGGTCTGGTGGTCGTGCTGCTCCTGCTCGCCGTCCCGGTGGTGCGGCTGGTGCTGGTCCTCCAGCCCCGGGTCGCCGCCTGGGTCGCCGGCCGGCAGCGGACGCGCACCGGCCCGCCCGTGTGGGCACCGCACCTCGGGCAGTGGGTCCCCGGGCCCGCACCCGCGGCCACCTCGACCGCCGCCGCGGTGGCCACCCTCGTGCCGGTGGGCGTGCTCGCCCTGGTGGCCACCGTGGCGCTCGCCGTGTCGGGCTCCTCCACCGTGGTCGTCGACGACTTCGGCACCGGCTACACCGGCTCCGGGGTCCCGTCCGACCCGCCGTCGCCGGGTGACGCCGACTTCGACGTCCGGTTCGACGGCGACGCCCGGGACTGTCACGACGGCGACATGGCCGCCTGCGACGACCTCTACGTCGAGACGCCGGTCGGTGACCCGTACGAGGAGTACGGCTCCACCTGCGGCGGCCGGCTGGACGACGAGACCTACGGCGACTGCGTCAGGATCTTCGGCCCGACCGACTGACCGGTCCCACCCCGAGGGCGGTCACGCGACGTCCCAGTCGGTGCCGTCGACGTCCTCCCCGGCGCGTGACCGGCCTCTCTCGCGCCGCTCCGCCATCCGGATCACCCTGCCGAGGACGACGGCCACGCCCAACGCCAGCACCGGCCACACGAGCACCAGCCACACCCACCACGTCACGAGGCCTCCCGCCGTTCCCCCGGCGCCCGTGGTGACGCCTCGGCACGGTCAGGCTACGGAGCGTCGGGGATCCGCGCAGGCCGGTACCGCCGGGACGCGGCCGGTCTCACGAGGCCCGGCGACCCTCGGGCGGCGCCTTCTCCTCGTCGGCACGAGCGGGCCGCTGGCCCCTGAGCTCACGCCGGTCGGCCGCCTCGACCACCTTGCCCACGCTCACCGCCAACGCGGTCCCGAGGACCACCCACAGCACGATCACCCACACCCACCACGGCACGTGGTCCCCCAGCCGACGGACGGCCCCCGTGGTCTGCGGGTGGGTTACCCGGAGGAGGGCACGGCGAGACATGGGGAGGACGTGTGATCCGCACCTGATGGATTGCCCACAACGGACCGGCCGGGTACACATGACGGGACCGCGTCTCCAGCCACCGGGACGGGATCACCCGCGCAGGCTGCGCGACCGGGAAGGGCACCGTGGGGGACGCAGGACAGACCGGGCCGCTCGGGAGCGCCCCGGCCCGCCAGCACGTCGACGAGATGGCCGCGTCGCTGCGCGGCGAGCTGGCGATGCAGGCCGCCGGCATCGGGACCTTCGACTGGGACCTCGTCACCGGCGTGCTCGACTGGGACGAGCGGCTCGTGGCGCTGTTCGGCTACGACGACGCGACCTTCGAGCGCACGATCGACGGCTTCACCGCCCGGCTGCACCCCGACGACCGCGACGAGGTCGTCGCGGCGCTGCAGACCGCCGTCGACGAGTCCGGTGAGTTCAGCGCGCTCTACCGCATCTGCCTGCCCGGCGCCGTCACCCGCTGGATCTCGGCCCAGGGCCGGGCGCTCGCCGACGTCCACGGGGTGGCCACCCGGCTGCTCGGCGTGGCCTACGACGTCACCGACCAGCGTGGCGAGGCCCTCGGCGTGGCCGAGGTCCTGGAGGCGATGCCGGCCGGCTTCTACTCGCTGAGCCCCGACTGGCGCTTCACGCACCTCAACGCCGAGGCCGAGCGGCTGCTGGGCCGCCGGCGCGAGGACCTGCTCGGCGAGGTCATCTGGGACGCCTTCCCCGCCGCGGTGAGCTCCCTGTTCGAGGAGAGCTACCGCCGCGCCGTGCTGACCCGCGAGCCGGTGTCCTTCGAGGCGTACTACCCCGCACCGCTGGACGGCTGGTACGAGCTGCGCGCCTGGCCGACGACGGACGGCCTGTCGGTCTACTTCCTCGAGGTCACCGACCGCGTCCGCGCCCAGGAGGAGCTGCGCCGCACCGCCGAGCGGACGCTCACCGTGGCGCGCATCAGCACCGAGCTGGCCGGGTCGATGGACGCCGACGTCGCCACCGGCCAGGTGCCGCGGATGGTCGTCCCCGCCCTCGCCGACGCCTGCATCGTCAGCGTCCTCGACGAGCACGGCCACACCCGGACCGTGAGCAGCTGGCACGCCGACGAGGGCTCCCGTGACCTGCTGCAGCGCTACGCCCGGTCCCGCGCGGCCGCCCTCGCCGGCATCCCCGCGGTGGCCCGGATGCTCACCACCGGCGAGCCCCTGCAGCTCGACGGCGAGCAGACGCTGGCCACCACGCCGGCCGGCGAGCCACGCGAGCTGCTGGCCCGGCTGGCTCCCCACGCGGCGCTCGCCCTGCCGCTGCGCGGGCGCAGCCACACCCTGGGCCTGGTCTCGCTGCTCTACCTCGACGGCCGCTCCCCGACCGCCGACGAGGTCGCCACCCTCCGCGACGTCGCCGACCGCCTCGGCATGGCCCTCGACAACGCCCGCCTCTACGGCGCCCAGCGCCAGCTGGCCCTGCAGCTGCAGCACTCGATGCTCACCGCGCCGCCGGAGCCCGACCACGCCGAGATCGTCGTCCGCTACTTCCCCGCCGCCGAGGCGGCCGCCGTCGGCGGCGACTGGTACGACGCCTTCCTGCAGGCCGACGGCGCGACGACGCTGGTCATCGGCGACGTCGCCGGACACGACTCGGCCGCCGCCGCGACGATGGGCCAGCTGCGCAGCCTCGTCCGCGGCATCGCGCTGAGCACCGGCGCCGGGCCCGCCGCGGTGCTGAGCGACCTCGACCGCGCGATGGAGCTGCTGCGCTTCCGCACCCTCGCCACCGCCGCGGTCGCCCGCTTCGAGCAGACGCCGGGCGAGATCGACCGGGGCACCACCCGGATGCGGTGGTCCAACGCCGGGCACACCCCGCCGATCCTGCTCACGTCCGGCGGCGACGTCCGCGTCCTCGCCACCGAGCGCGCCGACATGCTGCTCGGTGTCGACCCGGAGGCGCCCCGGCGCGAGTGGGTCGTCGAGCTCGAGCGTGGCGCCACCGTGCTGCTCTACACCGACGGCCTGGTCGAGCGCCGCGACGCCGACCTCGACGCCGGCACCGCCCGGCTCGTCTCGGCGCTGGCCGACCTCGGCGACCGGCCGCTGCAGGAGCTCTGCGACCTGCTCGTCCAGCACATGGTCGACGGCCACCCCGACGACGACGTCGCGCTGGTCGCCGTCCGCCTGCACCCCCAGGACCGGCCCCGGCCGCGCGCCGCCGGGCCGGTCGACGTCCCCGGCTCGGTGCCGGCGGACCCCGCGGCCTCCTGAGCCGGGCCTGGGGTCGGCCCGTGATCGTCGTGACCGCCGCGGGCGGACCCACCGGCACCGCCGTCGTCGGGGCGCTGCGGGCGCGCGGCGAGCGGGTGCGCGCCGTCGTCGCCACCCCCGGGCCGCGGCCGGAGCTCGAGGCGCTGGGCGCCGAGGTCGTCGCCGCCGACCTCACCGGCGACCTCACCCCCGTGCTGGCCGGCGCCGGCGCCCTGTACCTGGTCTGGCCGAACTTCGACCCGCGCGAGGAGACCGGCGCCCCCGCCGTCCTGCGGGCCGCCGCGCGCGCCGGGGTGGGGCGGCTGGTCTACCACTCGGTGCTGCGGCCGCAGCTGCGGTCGATGCCGCACCACGCCGCCAAGGACCGCGTGGAGGAGGCGCTCGACGACGCCGTCGCCGGCACCGCCGCCCGCTGGCGGGTGCTGCAGCCGTGCGCCTACGCCGACAACCTCGACGCGCAGGTCGCCGCCGCCTCCGACAGCGGCCGGCTGCCCAGCTCGTGGGGGCTGGAGCGCGCGCAGTCGTTCGTCGACCTGCGCGACGTCGCCGAGGCCGCGGCCGTGCTGCTCACCGAGGACGGTCTGGACAGTGGCACCTTCGAGGCGGCCGGGCCGCACGAGCTCACCGCGCCCGACGTCGCCCGGCTCGCCGGCGCGCACCTGGGCCGGGAGGTGACCGCCGTCGACGCCGACCCTCCGGCCGACGACGGCTCCTACGCCCGCCGGTGCCTGCGCGCGATGTTCGCCTCCTACCGCGCGCACGGGTTCACCGGCAGCCCGCGGGTGCTCACCGCGCTGCTCGGCCGCCCGCCCCGCACGTTCGCCGAGCACCTCGCCGGCCGGCCCGGGAGCCACTAGCGCTACAGGGGGCCGCCCTCAGCGGGTGACGGTCGGGGCGTGCCCGTTCTCCCGCGCGAGCTCCCGTGCGGCCAGGCGCTCCCGCTGGGGGACGACGGTGTACTTCGGGTCCCTGGCCGAGACCAGCCCGGCCTCGAAGACGCCGAAGCGGGTGAGCAGCGACCCGGCCGCCAGCAGCACCCCGGCCACCACCGCACCGGCCCGCTTCCGCCCGGCGACGACGGTCAGCGCGGCGCCCGCGGCGGTGCAGCCCCTGGCGATCCGCAGCAGCGTCCCGGGGCGGCCCTCGTGGTACGGCTCGCTGACGATGCCGTGCCCGCTCTCCACCCGGTGCATCACCGCGAGCTCGATCGCCGCACCGGCCACCGCGGTCCGCCGCGAGGGTCCGGCCTCGGCCACCGGCGTGAAGATCATGGTCACGCCCCCGCCGGCCGCCATCGCCGAGCCGCCGAAGACGAACGGCAGCTCGTCGTGGGCGGCGTGCCACGAGGGCACCGCGGTGTTGGCCAGCAGCACGGCCGTGTAGGTGGCCAGCGGCCCGCCGAACAGCGCCGAGACCACGCCGCCGAAGCGCTTGAGCCGCGGGAACCAGCCCAGCAGCTCCACGGCCGCCGTCGCCCCGGCCGCCGCCCCGAACGGCGCCAGGATGTAGGAGCCGACCGACAGCGGCGAGGTCGGCTTGAACACCCGCAGCATGTGCAGGAAGCGCTCGGGCCGGCCGAGGTCGTGGATGAGGAAGACCACCGAGGCGATCGCCCCGCCGCCGGCGGTGTACCGGGCGGTGCGGGTGAGCGAGGGCCGGCCCGTCACGTCGGCCACCGCGGCGATGATCGACGACGACCCGGCCATCCCGCCGAGGAACAGGTACAGCGGGACGTCCGGTGACTTCCACACCGGCGGCTTGATGATCGGCCGGCCGTAGTACGACGTGAACTGGGCGTCCTCGACCATCGGCACCTCGCCGCCACCGCCGCGCCGCCCTCCCCGGCGCCGCCGCTTGCCGCGGGCCTCCGCGGCGGGGCCGTCGGCCCGCCGCCAGCCGGCCCCGGGCGTGGCCAGTCCCTCGGTCACCGCGGCCGCCGTCCGACGAAGGCCGAGAGCACGACGCCGGCGATCATGACGGCGCCGGCCGCGGCCGACCGCCACATCGAGGGCAGGTCGCGGGTGGTGACCACCGGGTCCGGCGGCAGGCCGTAGACCTCCGGCTCGTCGAGCAGCAGGAAGAACGCCCCGGCCCCGCCGACGCCGTCGTCCTCGTCGCGGCCGTAGAGCCGCGCGGTCTCCACGCCCTGGCCCTTCAGCGTGGCCAGCCGCGCGTCGGCACGGGCCTGCAGCTCGTCGAGGTTGCCGAACTGGATCGACTGCGTGGGGCAGGCGGTGGCGCAGGCCGGCTGCAGCCCGTCGGTCAGCCGGTCGTAGCACATCGTGCACTTGAAGACCCGGCCGTCGTCCTTGCGCTGGTCGATGACCCCGTACGGGCAGGAGGGCACGCAGTAGCCGCAGCCGTTGCAGATGTCACCCTGCACGACGACGGTGCCGAACTCGGTGCGGAACAGGGCACCGGTCGGGCAGACGTCGAGGCAGCCGGCGTGCGTGCAGTGCTTGCAGACGTCGGAGCTCATCAGCCAGCGGATCTGCTTGTCCGACCCGGTCTGCCCCGTCTGCGGGTCGAACTCGCTCAGCGCCTCGGCGTTGAGGACGCCGGACTGCTGCGCCCTCGCCAGGCTCTCGTCGTTCTGGCCCTCGGCGACCGACGGCCCGGAGCCCCCGCGGTCGTCCCCGGGCCGCCCGAAGGTCGGCGTCGGCAGGTCCACGGTGCGGCTCTGCTCGATGAAGGCCACGTGCCGCCAGGAGTTGGCGCCCAGCTGGCCGGTGTTGTCGTAGGACATCCCGGACAGCCCGATGACGTCGCGCACGCCGTGCGCGTCGTCCATCGGCAGGGTGTTCCACTCCTTGCACGCCACCTCGCAGGCCTTGCAGCCGATGCACACCGAGGTGTCGGTGAAGAAGCCCACGCGCGCCGGGTGGTCGGTGTCGTAGCCGGCCTGCCCGGTCACGTCCGGCACCGGCCCGTAGAGCCGGTTCTCCGGGTCGTGCCCGGTGAAGGCCGCGCTCGCCGAGCTGATCGAGGTCATGCCGGACTCCTCACTGCTGGGATCCCTCGCCGGCCTCGGCGGCGACCGGGTCGCGGCCGTTCACCCCGACCCGTCCGGAGTCGACGCCGGCCCGCCGGCGGTAGGACTCCACGAACTCGATCAGCGCCGGGCCCCGCGGGCGCCGTCCCGGCCGGATGTCGGCGGTGCTGACCTTGTCCTCCTGGATGTGGGTGTTCGGGTCGAGCACGATCCCGAGCAGGTCGTTGGCCGAGTCGCCGGTCGAGATGCCGCTGTAGGACCAGTGGTAGGGCATGCCGATCTGGTGCACGACCTGGCCGCTGCGCAGCCGGATCGGCCGCATCCGCTCGGTGACCAGCACCTTCGCCTCGATCGCGGTCCGCGTGCTGACCAGCGTGGCGTACTCCCCGTTGGTCAGGCCGCGCAGCGCGGCGAGCTCCGGGCTCACCTCGACGAAGAACTCCGGCTGGAGCTCGGACAGGTAGGGCAGCGTGCGGCTCATCCCGCCGGCGGTGTGGTGCTCGGTGAGCCGGTAGGTGGTGACCTGGAACGGGAAGACCGGGCTCAGCGAGGGGTTCTCGCGGTTCCACGGCCCCTCGATGTGCTCGATCGTCGGGTTGGCCTGCTGCTTGTACAGGGCGTTCTCGACGACGGACTCCGCCGGCTCGTAGTGCGTCGGCAGCGGGCCGTCGACCACGCCGGCGGGCGCGTACAGCCAGGCCTTCCCGTCCCCCTGCATGATGAACGGGTCGGCGCCGCCGATCGCGTCCTGCGCCCGGGCCCCGTCCGGCGGCACGTAGTCCGGCCGCTTGGTCGCCTCGAAGTCCGGGTTGTCGGCGCCGGTCCAGCGACCGGCCTCGGAGTCCCAGTACACGTACTTCTTGCGCTCGCTCCACGGCTTGCCGTCGGGGTCGGCCGAGGCGCGGTTGTAGAGGATGCGCCGGTTGTACGGCCAGGCCCAGCCCCACTCGGAGGCGACCTGGCCCTGCTCGCGGCCCGGCTTGCGGCGGGCGGCCTGGTTGACCTCGTCGGCGTAGACGCCGGAGTAGATCCAGCAGCCGCACGTCGTCGAGCCGTCGTCCTTGAGGTCCATGTAGCCCGACACCGCGTGCCCGTCGGGGCCCACGCCGTTGATCTCACGGAGGACGGCGTCGGCGCTGGGCTCCCGGTCGGGTCCGTGGGTGGGGTAGTCCCAGGTCAGGTCCAGCAGCGGGCGGTCCCGCGGATCGGTGGAGTCCGCCAGTCGCTCGCGCAGGATGCGGCCGAGGTGGAAGTAGAACCACAGGTCGCTCGTGGCGTCACCCGGCGGCTCGACGGCCTTGTGCCGCCACTGCAGCAGCCGCTGCGTCTGGGTGAAGGTCCCCTCCTTCTCCGCGTGCGACGCCGCGGGCACGAAGAAGACCTCGGTCGCGATCGTCTCGGGCGCCAGCTCGCCGGTCTCGATCTCCGGCGACTCCTTCCAGAAGGTCGCCGACTCGATCATCTGCAGGTCGCGCACGACCAGCCAGTCCAGGTTGGCCAGCCCGAACCGGTTCATCCGGCCGTTGGGGTGCCCGACCGTGGGGTTCTCACCGACCAGGAAGTAGCCGGAGACCTTCCCCTCGATCATGTCCTTGATCGTCCGGTAGGAGCTGTGGTCGCCGTCGATCTTCGGGATGTAGTCGAAGCAGAAGTCGTTCTCCGCGGTGGCGGCGTCGCCCCACCAGGCCTTGAGCAGACTGACCGTGTAGGCCCGCTTGTTGCCCCAGAACCCGGCCTTGCCGGCCGCGTCCGCGCAGTACTCGTCGAGCGACCCGTGCTGCAGGGCGTGCGGCATCGGCAGGTAGCCCGGCAGCAGGTTGTACAGCGTCGGGACGTCGGTCGAGCCCTGGATGCTGGCGTGCCCGCGCAGCGCGAGGATGCCGCCGCCGGGACGGCCGATGTTGCCCAGCAGGGTCTGCAGGATCGAGCAGGTGCGGATGTACTGCGCGCCGACGCTGTGCTGCGTCCAGCCCACCGAGTAGACCCACGCCGTCGTCCGGTCCCGCTTGCTGTTCTCGGTCACCCAGCGGGCGACCTGCAGGAACACCTCCGGCTCGATGCCGCAGACCTCGGCCACCATCTCCGGGGTGTAGCGGGCGAAGTGCCGCTTGAGGACCTGGAAGACCGTGCGCGGGTGCTGCAGCGTCTCGTCCCGCTTCGGCTTGGCCGCGATCGGCGGGCCGCCGCTGCCGGCCGCCTGCGCCTTGTCGGTCTTCTTGACCTCGGGGTGCTGCTCCCTGCGGTCCTGCTCCGCGGCCCCTGCCGGGTCGTCGGAGCCCGAGTGCGGCGGCTCCTCCGGCTCGTACTGCCAGCTCGCCTCGTCGTACTGGTTGTTCTCCGGGTCGAAGCCCGAGAACAGGCCACCGAGGTCCTCGGCGTCGACGAAGTCCTCGCCCACCAGCGCCGCGGCGTTGGTGTAGGCGACCACGTACTCCTTGAAGTAGAGCTCGTTGTCGAGCACGTACCGGATCAGGCCGCCGAGGAAGGCGATGTCGGTGCCCATGCGCAGCGGCACGTGCAGGTCGGCGATCGCGCTGGTGCGGGTGAACCGCGGGTCGACGTGGATCACCTTGGCGCCGCGCGCCTTGGCCTCCGCCACCCACTGGAATCCCACCGGGTGGCACTCGGCCATGTTCGAACCCTCGATGACGATGCAGTCGGAGTTCGCGAGGTCTTCCTGGGAGTTCGTGGCACCGCCACGACCGAACGAGGCACCCAGACCGGGCACCGTGGCGGAGTGCTATATGCGCGCCTGGTTCTCGATCTGGATCGCGCCCAGGGCGCTGTAGAGCTTCTTCATGAGGTAGTTCTCCTCGTTGTCGAGGGTCGCTCCTCCGAGGCTCGCCATCCCCATGGTGCGGTTCACGCGCTTGCCGTCGTTCTCGTCCTGCCAGCCCTTGCGCCGGGCCTCCAGGACGCGGTCGGCGATCATCTCCATCGCCGTGTCGAGCTCGAGGTCCTCCCACTCCGTCCCGTAGGGACGGCGGTACTTGACCGTCGTCACGCGGGTCGGGCTGGTGACCAGCGACTTGCTGGCGCTGCCCTTGGGGCACAGCCGGCCGCGGCTGATCGGCGAGTCCGGATCGCCCTCGATCTGGACGATCTTCTCGTCCTGCACGAAGATCCGCTGCCCGCAACCCACCGCGCAGTAGGGGCACACGCTCTGCACGACGCGGTCGGCGGTGGCCGTGCGGCTCACCACGTTCTCCGTCGCCTTGCTGCGCGCCGCCGCGCCGCGTCCGAGCGGGTCGGGGCCGGTCAGCTGCCGGAACACCGGCCAGGCGTCGAGCCAGGTCTTCACCGTGTGGACTCTGCCACTCCCGGCGCGATCCGGCGCGCGGACCGGACGCGGCGGTGCCGGACGTCCCCGTCCGGCACCGCCCGCCCGCCCGCCCGCGCGTCAGCGCACGTGCACGAACTCGCTGTGGCTCAGCAGCAGGCCCTCGGGCCCCGCGGCGTCCGGGTCGGTGAGGCAGAACTGCACGTAGGCCTCGCCCTTGGCCAGCGGGCCCTGCGCGGGCCGCGCCTGGCCCGGGACGTACCAGGGCTCGGTCTGGTCGACGGTGAAGGTGCCCAGGTGGGTGCGCCCGTCGCAGGTGAAGGCGTTGCGGTGGCTGTCGCTCCACGCCGCGGAGATGCCGCTGCTGCCCTCCCCCTCCAGCCGGGGGTCGGCCGTGCGGTCGGGGGTCTGCTTGACCGAGACCCACAGGCCCAGCTCCTCGCCGGGGGCGCACCGGTAGCGCACCTGGACCTGCGCCACGGTCCGGTCGCCGCGGTCGACCTGCACGACGCCGACGACGTCGGCCTCGTAGACGGGCTTCGGCGCGGCCGCGGCGGGGCCGGCGAGGGTGAGGACGGACGTCGCGGCGAGGGCGGTGCCGGCGACGAGGGAACGCAGACGCACGGGAACTCCTGTGATCACGGGAACGGGACGGCGGCGGAAGATGCCAGAGCCCGTCGCGCCCGGCCAGGGGTTCGCGCGCGGTACCGGGACGACCCGGTACCGGGAGTCCGTCCGGGTGCCGACCCTAGGTCGCGGGACCGGTCCGCTCCGCCGCGAGGTGCTCCTGCGCCAGCCGCTTCGGCGCCTTGGCCAGCCACGCCTCGGTGACCAGCTCGGCCAGCTCGCCGACGTCGATGGCGTCGAGCCGCACGAGCACGGCGGCGTACCCGTCGAAGTGCGGCGTCGTCAGGTAGACGGCGGGGTCGTCGGCGACCAGCGCCCGCTTGACGCCCTCGTCGGCGACGGCGACGCCGAGGACCGAGCCGTCGGGAGCGGCGTCGCCGAGGTGCTCGAGGTCGGCGCGGCGCAGCGGGCGCTCCCACACGAAGGCCCGGTCGCGCACCTTCCACGCCCGCCAGCCGTAGGAGGTGCCCTCGGCGGTCCCGGGCAGGGCGAGCGCCAGGCGTCGCACGTCCGCCCAGGTGGCCACGGGGAACCCAGCGCCGTCCGGGTCAGGCCGGGCTCACGCCCGGCGTCCGCCGTCCGCGGGGCGGCAGGGCCAGCCCGCACGCGGCCAGCCGCTCGCGCAGCCGGGCCGCCTCCTGGCGCCGCTGCTCGGCGCGCCGGCGCAGGACGGTCCCCTGCAGCGGGTCGGCGGTGCGCTGCGCCCGCGACTCCAGCACCGCCGCGGTCTCCAGGTGCAGCGCCATGCGCCGCAGCTCACCGGACAGCTCCGCCGTCCGCAGACCCGACCCCGGGTCCCCCTCCGCTGAGGTCATGGGAGGCATGGTGGAACGCATCCGTCCCGGCCGCACCCGGAGCGACGCGCCGGGGCGAGGACGCCGGGCGGGGGACGACGGCCCTGGAGCCGTCGGTGCCCGGGTCGATACTGGCCGGGTGGATGGTCCCGGGCTGCACTGGATCGGCCACTCGACCGTCCGCGTCGAGCTGGCCGGCAGCACCGTGCTGACCGATCCGGTGCTCACCCGCGTCGTCGGCCCGCTGCGCCGCGTCGTCCCCCTCCCGCCCGCGGCCACCTGGGCCGGCGTCGACCTCGTGCTGGTCAGCCACCTGCACGAGGACCACCTGCACCTGCCCAGCCTGCGGCTGCTCGACGACGACGTCCGCGTGGTCGTGCCCCGCGGCGCCGGGGCGTGGCTGCGCTCGCGCGGCGTGCGCTGGGTCGACGAGCTGGGCCCCGGCGAGTCGCTGGTGCACCGCGACCTGCGGATCACCGCCGTCCCCGCGTTGCACAGCGGCCACCGCTGGGGCCCGCGGCTGACCCACGGCCCCGACACCACCGCCGTCGGTCACCTGGTCGAGGGAGCCGGCGCCACCGTCTACGCCTGCGGGGACACCGACCTGTTCGACGGGATGCACCGCATCGGCGACCGCGGGATCGACGTCGCGCTGGTGCCCGTGTGGGGCTGGGGCCCGACGCTCGGCCCGGGCCACCTCGACCCCGGGCGGGCGGCCGACGCGATGGCGCGGGTGCGCCCGCGGGTCGCCGTCCCGGTGCACTGGGGGACGCTCACCGTGGCCGGCGGCACGGTCGTGCCCGGCCTGGCGCGGCGGTACCGGCGGGTGCTGGCCACCCCGCCGCGCGACTTCGCCGCGGCGGTCGCCGCCCGCGGGCTGTCCACCACCGTCGTCGTCCCGGAGCCGGGCGGGGCCGTCGAGCTCCCCACCGCGGCGGGTGCGCCGTGAGCGCGGCCGCCCTCGCCTCCGGCTGGACCGACGGGTCCTCGATCGGCTACCCCGTGCTCTTCGGCGGCGTGCTGCTCGGCTCGATCGTGCCGGTGGTGCCCACGGGGGCGGTGGTCGGCGCGGCGGCCGCCTTCGCGATCACCGCGCACGAGCTGAACCTGGTCGCGGTGCTCGTGGTGGCCACCCTCGCCGCCTGGCTCGGCGACGTCGTCACCTTCGCCGTCTGCCGCTCGGGCGGGCCGGCCGCGGTGCGCTGGGTGGCCCGCGGGCAGCACGCCGACCGCATCGAGGAGGTCCGCGAGCAGTTCCGCCGGCACGGCTGGCAGATCGTCGTCGCCGGACGGCTGCTGCCCGCGGGCCGCATCCCCGTGCTGCTGGCCGCCGGCGCGCTGGCCTACCCCTGGCGGCGCCTGCTGCCGGCCTCGCTGCTCGCCGCCGGCCTGTGGGCGGTCGCCTACGCGCTGCTCGGGGTGGCCAGCGGCGGCATCTTCGACAGCCCGCTCGTCGCGACGCTGGTGGCCACGCTGCTGGTCCTCGTCGTCGGCGCGGTGCTCAACCTGGCCGGGTCGCGCCGCAGGCGGCAGCCCCAGCCGGAGGAGCACCCCGCCGACGAGAGCAGCCCGACCCCGTGCCGGCCGGCGTGACGCGGTCGGACTCCCCGCGCGGGCGGGTGCTCGGCCGCGGCCGGGCGCCGGCGCGGGTGCTGCTCACCTGGGTGCTGGCCACGCTGGCCCTCGTCGTCCTCGACCGGTGGCTCGACGGCTTCGAGATGTCGGCCTGGTGGCAGCCGCCGCTGGCCGCGCTGCTGCTGGGACTGCTCGCGGGGGTGGTCTGGCCGCTGGTGATGCGGGTGGCGCTGCCCCTGGCGCTGTTCACGCTGGGCCTGGGCAGCTTCCTGCTGCTCGGCGCCGCGGTGCTGGCCATCTCCTTCGCCATCCCGGGCGTGCGGGTGGCCGACCTCGGCACCGCGGTGCTCGTCGTCGTGGCGATGGCGGCGGTGACGGCGGTGGTGAGCAGCGCGCTGGCCATCGACGAGGACGAGGTGTTCTTCCGCCGCGCCCGGCGCCGGGCCCTCCGCGCCTCCTCCGCCGGCCCCTGCCCGCCCGGCGTGCTGTTCCTGCAGATCGACGGGCTGGGCGCCGACACGGCCCGGCGCGCCGTCCGCGACGGGTCGATGCCCACCCTGGCCGCCTGGCTGCGGTCGGGCAGCCACGCGCTCACGTCCTGGCACACCGACTGGAGCTCCCAGACCGGCGCCGCCGTGTGCGGCATCCTGCACGGCTCCAACCACGACATCCCGGGGTTCCGGTACTACGAGAAGGACCGCGACCACGTCGTCGCGGTCTCCCACCCGGCCGACGCCGCGGAGGTCGAGCGGCGGCACTCCGACGGCCGCGGACTGCTCGCCGGCGGCGGCGCCAGCCGCGGGAACCTGTTCAGCGGCGACGCCCCGCACGTCAGCCTCACGATGAGCGCGCTGCCGCTGGTGACGGCGCGGCGCAGCATCCGGCGCCGGGAGCGGGTGGGTGCCGGCTACTACGCCTACTTCGCCAACCCGGTGAACGCGCTGCGCACCCTGGGCGTCTCGATCGTCGACGTCTACCGCGAGCTGGCCGCCGCGGCCCGGCAGCGCCGCGCCGACGTGCGGCCGCGGGTGAGCCGCGGCGGCATCTACCCGCTGGCCCGGCCGGGGACGACGGTCATCGCCCGCGACGTCGTCGTCGCGGCGATCCTCGAGGACATGCTCGCCGGCCGGCCGGCGGTCTACGCCGACTTCCTCGGCTACGACGAGGTGGCCCACCACAGCGGCGTCGAGCGCTTCGACACCCTCGAGGTGCTGCGCAGCATCGACCAGCAGATCGGCCGGCTGGCCCGCGCCGCCGAGCTGGCGCCGCGGCACTACCACCTGGTCCTGCTCTCCGACCACGGCCAGACCCAGGGCGAGGCGTTCGCGCAGCGCTTCGGCGAGACGATCGAGTCCTTCGTCGGCCGGCACTGCGGCGGCTCGCCGGCTCCCGGGCAGCGCGGCCCCGAACCCCGCGACAGCCGCCGTCCGGCCGAGGGCTGGCAGGTCGCCTCCGCCCTCGCCGAGGCGGCGTCGGGGCCGGGCGTCATCGCCCGCCGGCTGCGCGAGCGGGTCGAGTCCGCCGGCGCCGGTGAGCACACGCACCGGACGCCGTCCGGGCAGCCGGGCCGGGTCGCGCGGGTGGCGCCAGGCGTGGTGGCCGTCGTCTCCGGGCACACCGCCGGCGTCTCCTTCGCCGACCTGCCCGGCCGGGTGCCGCTGGAGGAGATCGAGCACCACTGGCCCGACCTGCTGCCCGCGCTGGTCGACCACGACGGCGTGGGGTTCGCGCTGGTGCACTCCGAGGAGCACGGGCCGGTCGTGCTCGGCCGCGACGGCCTGCACCGGCTCGCCTCCGGCGTGGTGATCGGCGAGGACCCGCTGGCGCCCTACGGCGAGCACGCGCCCGCGCTGGTCGCCCGGGTGTCGTCGTTCCCGCACTGCCCGGACGTGATGGTCAACAGCCGGTACGACCCCGACACCGACGAGGCCTCGCCGTTCGAGCCGCACGTCGGGTCGCACGGCGGCCTCGGCGGCCCGCAGCAGCGCGGCTTCCTCGCCCACCCGCGGCTGCTGTCCGCACCCGGGGAGGTCGTCGGCGCGGAGCACCTGCACCGCGTGCTCCGCGGCTGGCTGACCGAGCTGGGCCATCCCGAGCCCGACGGCCGCGGCGCCCTGGTGGGACCCGACAGCCCGGCCGCGCTGCGGGACCACAGCCGCGTCTGACCGGCAGGCCACGGCTGCGTGAACAGCCGCCCGGCACCGTGGCATCGGCGCCGGGCCTCCACGACAGTGGGCGGATGCGACCCGACGCCCGCGCCTGGTTCTCCGGCCGCACGACCTCCGCCCGCTCCCTCGCCGACCTCGACGTCGCCGCGCTGCTGCGCGCCAAGCGCCGCGGCGGGCACCGGGTGAGCGTGGTCCTGCCCGCGCGTGACGAGGAGGCCACCGTCGGCCGGCTGGCCGGCGAGGTGGTCGACCGGTGGGTGCGGCGGGTGCCGCTGGTCGACGAGGTGCTCGTCGTCGACTCCGACTCCACCGACCGCACCGCCGACGTCGCCCGCGCCGCCGGGGCCGACGTCGTCGCCGCGGCCGACGTGCTGCCCGCCCACGGCACCCGCCCCGGCAAGGGCGAGGCGCTGTGGAAGTCGCTGGCGGCCACCACCGGCGACCTGCTCGTCTTCCTCGACGCCGACCTGCTCGGCGACGTCACCCACTACGTGCCCGGCCTCCTCGCGCCGCTGCTCACCGATCCGCAGGTCGGCTACGTGAAGGGCTGCTACACCCGGCCGCTGGAGGTCGGCGGCCGCGTCACGCCCGCCGGCGGCGGCCGGGTCACCGAGCTCACCGCGCGGCCGCTGCTCAACGCGCTGTGGCCGGAGCTGGCCGGGGTCGTCCAGCCGCTGGGCGGCGAGTACGCGGGACGGCGCGCGGCGCTCGAGCGCGTGCCGTTCCTCTCCGGCTACGGCGTGGAGGTGGGCCTGCTGGTCGACCTTCTCGGCCTGCTGGGGCTGGGCGGGCTCGCGCAGGTCGACCTGGGGGTGCGCCGGCACACCTCCCAGGACACCGACGCGCTCGGCCGCATGGCCGGGCAGGTGGTCTCCGCGGTGCTCGCCCGCAGCGGCGCCGCGGGCACCGCCGGGTTGCTCACCCAGTTCCGCGCCGGGGACGGCGGTTTCGACCCGGTCAGCACGCCCGTGGCCGTCGACGAGCGGCCGCCGATGTCCACCGTCGCCGAGTACCGGGCCGCCCGGGCCGGGGCGGTCTGACCCCTCCTCCGCTCGCTCGTGCTCTGCCCACGATGGGGGGCAGAGCACGAGCGAGCCCGGGACACCTCTCCCTCCCGCCGTCGCGGACGGCGGGCTCAGCCCAGCGGCGTGTCGCCCAGCCCGGCGAGCAGGTCGCCCGGGGTGTCGAACACCGCGAGCGCGCCGGCCTCGCGCAGCTCGTCGTCGCCGAAGCCGCCCGAGCGGACCGACACCGCGGGCATCCCCGCCTTCTTCGCCGCCTCCACGTCCCACACCGAGTCACCGACCACCACGCTGGCGGCGTCCTCGGGCTCGCCGAGCTTCTGCAGCGCCACCTGCAGCAGGTCCGGCGCGGGCTTCGTCGACTCCACGTCCTCGCTGGTGGTCCACGCCTCGGCGACCTCGCGCGCGTCGAGCAGGTCGAGGTACCGGTCCACGTGGTGCGGCTTGCCCGAGCTGGCCAGCACCACCCGGTGGCCGCGCTCGCGCAGCCCCACCAGGAGGTCGCGGGCGCCGGGCAGCGGGGCGACCTCGGTCAGCAGCGGGTCGACCTGCTCGACCCAGCGCTCGCGCGCCTCGTCGCCGATCCGCTGGTCGAGGGCGTCCCCGCCGATCGCCGCGACCAGCTGGTCGCCGCCCATCCCGATGAGCCGGTGGATCCGCCAGACGGGGAACGTCTCGCCCAGCGACCGGAGCGCCCGGTACCAGGCCAGCGCGTGCTGGTAGTTGGTGTCGACCAGCGTGCCGTCGACGTCGAGGACGGCGACCAGGGGTGCGCTCATCCCCGGGCACTGCCCACCCCTGCCCCGGGCAACCGCTCAGCCGTGGACGAGCAGCCCCCGGACCGTCTCGCCGGCCGCCTGGTCGCGGTAGCCCTGGGTCAGCTCGTCGAGGGAGTACCGGCGGGTGACCAGGCGGTCGAGCTCCAGCCGGCCCTCCTCGGCCATCCGCGCCAGCATCGGGATGTCGCGGAAGGGGTTGCACGAGCCGAACAGCGAGCCCTGCACGCGGTGCTCGAACACCGTGGTCATCTGCCCGTTGAGGTCGACGTGGCCCTCCCGCGGGTGGTCGGCCAGGGCGGTGAGCACCAGCGTGCCGCCCTTGCCCACGCACGCCGACGCCCCGGCCATGACCTCGGCCGACATCTTGCCGACGGTCACGACCACCACGTCGGCCCCGGTGCCCCGCGACAGCTCCCGGGCCAGCGAGGCGGCCTCGCGGGCGTCGGCGACGGTGTGGGTCGCGCCCAGGGACTGCGCGAACTCCCGCTTCATGGCCACCGGGTCGACACCGATGACGTACACCGCGCCGGCGTGCACCGCGCCCTGGACGGCGTTGACGCCCACGCCACCCAGCCCGACCACCACGGCGACGTCGCCCGGGCGCGTGCCGCCGGAGTAGACCGCCGAGCCCCACCCGGTGGGGACGCTGCAGGCCAGCAGTGCCGCGGTGTCCAGCGGCAGGTGCGCGTCGATGCGCACGCAGGAGAACTCGCTGAGCACGGCGTGACGGGCGAAGGCGCCGACGATGCAGAACCCGCCGAGGGGCTCGCCGTCGAGCCGGAAGGGATAGGTACCGGTGGGCAGCTGCCCGATCGCGATCGTGGCGCCCTTGTCGCAGATGTTGGACCGGCCGCCGGCGCAGTACCGGCAGTGCCCGCACGCGGGCAGGAAGCTGGTGACGACGTGGTCGCCGGGCGCGACGGACGTGACGCCGGGGCCGACGGCCAGGACGACGCCGGAGCCCTCGTGACCGCCGACGATCGGGTAGCGGCCGCCGGGGTTGGAGTGCCGCAGGTGCTCGTCGGAGTGGCACAGGCCCGCGTAGGCCATCTCGACCAGGACCTCACCGGGCCCGGGGTCCACCACCTCCAGGTCGACGATCTCGTACTCGGTGCCCGCCCCGCGCAGCACCGCTCCCCTGGTCTCCACCCGTCCGGTCCTCCTCCTGGCCCGGCGCCGCCCCGCGGACGCCGTCGTCTGCGCCGTCCAGCCAACCCCACGACCTGCCGGCGCCCGACGCCGGGTGGCACCGGGTGCCAGCGGACGGGGTCCCGGACGAGCGTGCAGGTGGACGGGGGGATCGGACACGGGCACACGGCCCGACCGGCTGGCGTCGTTCCGTATCGACGACTCCGGCAACGCAGCGTTGCTAGAGTTCCCACCGTGAGTGATCAGTCCCGCCGGGCCGTGAAGAAGGCCCAGACCCGCGCGCACGTGCGGGACACGGCGCAGCGGCTGTTCTCCGAGCGCGGCTTCGACGCCGTCCCCATCGCCGACGTCGCGGCGGCCGCCGGTGTCGCGGTGCAGACGGTGTTCAACCACTTCGCCACCAAGGAGGAGCTCTACTGGGCCGACCGGACGCCGTGGGTGGACGGCCCGGCGGCCGCGGTGCGGGAGCGTCCCGCCGGCGTGCCGGCGCTGACCGCCCTGCGCGAGCACCTCGTCGCGTCCGTGGAGCGCTTCGTGCTGCGGCTGGCCGACCCGACCGGCCGCTGCACCATCGCCGACCTCGAGCGTTCCCCGGCGCTGCAGGCCGCCGAGCGCGAACTCCACCACACGGCCGAGGCCCGGCTGCGTGACGCGCTGGTCGAGGCCTGGACCGGCCCCGACGCCGTCGGATGGGTGCCGGCCGACCCGCGGACCGCGGCGGGGATCGTCGCCGCCACCTGGCTGGCGGTCACCCGTTCCCTGGTGACACAGCCCCGCTGCCCGCTGCCGGCGCCCGAGGAGGCGGCCGGCATCGCCGCGGCGACGCGCACCCTGGCCGAGCGGCTGCTCGGGCACTTCGAGACCGAGCTCAGGACGTCCGCCCTGGCCGACGGCACCGTCCGGGTGCTGCGCGCGGTCTGACCGCTCGCGCGGCTCAGCGCCGGGCGGGCTCCGCGGCCACGGCCACGATCGGCAGCAGCACGTCGTCGACCACCCGCTCGACGTGCTCGGCGACCATGCCGCCGTCGCCGGCCGCGGTGAGTCGCTGCCACCAGAACGCCTCGAGCACCGAGCGCAGCAGCGCGAGCCGCTCGGTCGGCACGTCGTCGCCCCGGTCGGCCCAGCGCCGTCCCAGCTGCTCGACGCTCTCGGTCAGCGGGTGCACCAGCGCGGCGTCGAGCCCGGCGCGCAGGTCCTCGTCGTGGCGGGCGGCGCCGACGAGGCTGGCCACCGCGCGCTCCTCGCGCGACAGCGGGCGGCGCCACGAGCCCACCAGCGCGACGAGGTCGGCACGGACCGAACCCTCGTCCTCGGGCGGGTGCACGAGGACGAAGCGGCTGACCGCCGAGCGCGCCAGCGCGGCCATGGAGGGCCAGCGCCGGTAGATGCCGGCCTTGCCCGCCCGGGCCCGCGCGGCGACGCGGTCGCTGTTGAGCCGCCCCCAGCCCTCCTCGGCGAGGATGTCGACCGCGACGGCTACCAGCTGCTCGGACAGCTCCGCGCTCAGCGGCCGGCCCGGGGTGCCACTCACGAGCGCACTCGTTCGTACGGCATCAGGTTGCACACAGCCCCATCTTGGCCCATCAATGGAGTGACCACAACGACCGGATCCGTACCGTCACTCGACCGGACCCTGTCCCTCCGTGTCAGCCGCTCGCCGCGGACTCGATGTGCACGCGGAGAGTAGCGCCGTCGTCGCTGGTCCAGCCGCCGCTGCGGGCGGACTCCACCATCCGGTCCCAACGCTCGGCCCAGTCGGCGACGTCGGCGTCCGGCTCGGCGGCGGCCCGCAGCGCGGCGGCGTCGAGGAGGCCGGTGCCGTCGTCCTGGAGCTGCCCCAGACCGGCCTCGCGCAGCGCCTCGTCGGCCTCCTCGTCGGTCACCTGACCCAGGGCCAGGTGCAGCCGCGAGAGGTCGTCGGTGTCGACGACCCGGACCTGGGGACGCTCCTCGGCGCCCGTCACCACCTCGACGATCACTGGTCCTCCTCGGTCACACGTGCCAGGGGAAGCGGGAGAAGTCGGGGTCCCGCTTCTCCAGGAAGGCGTCGCGGCCCTCCACGGCCTCCTCGGCCGCATAGGCCAGCCGGGTCGTCTCCCCGGCGAAGAGCTGCTGTCCGACGAGACCGTCGTCGATCAGGTTGAACGAGTACTTGAGCATCCGCTGGGCGGTGGGGCTCTTGGCCACGATCCGCCGGCCCCAGTCCAGCGCGGTGCGCTCGAGCTCGGCGTGCGGGACGACCCGGTTCACCATGCCCATGTGGTGGGCGTCCTCGGCGGAGTACTCCTCGCCGAGGAAGAAGACCTCGCGGGCGAACTTCTGCCCCACCTGGCGGGCGAGGTAGGCCGAGCCGAAGCCGCCGTCGAAGCTGCCGACGTCGGCATCGGTCTGCTTGAAGCGCGCGTGCTCGGCGCTGGCCAGGGTCAGGTCGGAGACCACGTGCAGGCTGTGCCCGCCGCCGGCCGCCCACCCGGGGACGACGCAGACGACGACCTTCGGCATGAACCGGATCAGCCGCTGCGCCTCGAGCACGTGCAGCCGGCCGCTGCTGGTCTCGGAGTGCTGGTAGCCGTGGCGCCCGCGCACGCGCTGGTCGCCGCCGGAGCAGAACGCCCAGCCGCCGTCCTTCGGGCTGGGGCCGTTGCCGGTGAGGAGCACGCAGCCGACGTCGGTGGACAGCCGGGCGTGCTCGAGCGCGGTGATGAGCTCGTCGACGGTCTGCGGCCGGAAGGCGTTGCGCACCTCCGGCCGGTCGAAGGCGATCCGCACGACGCCGGCGTCGACCGCGCGGTGGTAGGTGACGTCCCCGAAGTCGAACCCGTCGACGGGCTGCCACGCCGCGCTGTCGAAGATCTCCGAGACGTCGTCGCGGGCGCTCATGCCCCGAACCTATCCGGGCGACCGCACCCCTGCCTCACCCGCCGAGCAGGCCGCCGAGCCCGCCGGTGACGCCGCCGACCACACCGCCCGCCGCGTCGGTCGTACCGCCGACCACGCCACCCACCGCGTCGGTGGCACCGCCGACCACGCCACCCACCGCGTCGGTGGCACCGCCCGCGACGCCGCCCAGCGGCTCGGGCAGGGACGGCACCGGGGCCGGGGCCGCGGGCGTCGGCGTGGGGGTGACGGGTGCCGGGGCGGGTCCCGCCGGGGCCGCGGGCGCGCCGGGCCCGGTCGAGCCGGGGCCGCCGGGGGACGCGGAACCGGCCGGGGCGCTGCTCCCCGCACCGGCGGCCGGTGCCGGAGCGGCGGGCGCGGGCGCCGCCGGAGCGGCGGGCGGGGCGGCGGAGACGGGGGCGGCCGCGCCGGTCGAGGCTGCCGCGACCGCGCCGGCCAGGCCGGTCAGGCCGGTCGGGGACGCGGACCCGCCGGCGCGCTGCACCGAGGACGCGGGCGTCCCGAAGCCGGGGAAGAGGACGCCGTCCGGCGTGCCGGGGACGCCGAAGGACGGCGTCAGCCGGGCGTAGGTCGAGGGCTGCGCGGTCGCGGAGTCGTCGGAGTAGACGCCCGTGCCGGTCCCGGCGGCCGCGGCGTCGGGCGTGTCCGTCCCGGCCGTGGCCATGAGCGGTGCGACGACCAGGCCGGTGACGGCGAAGGACATCAGCACGCGCCAGCACAGGCGCTGCCCGGCGCTCTCCTCGGCGGGGAGTGCGTCCGCCGCTGGCTCGGCTGCCACGACGTCGTGCGTTGCGCGGTGCCGCGCGCCCATGGGTCGACCTCTTCCCCGTCTCATCGGTGAGACTGCCCTCACACCCTCGGTACAACGACGTACCGACGCAACAGTTGCGCCCGTGACCAGCGCGAACGGGCGACAGGCGGCGACCCCGCCGCGCGGCTAGCGTCGGCCGGGTGCCCGACGGCGCCGCCCTGCGCGTGGGCACCCTGAACCTGGCCTCCGGTCGCGGCCCCGACGGCCGGGTCCTCGCGGCGCCCGCACTGGCGGCCGCGGTGGCCGGGTTCGACGTCGACGTGCTCGCCGTCCAGGAGGTGGACGCCGGCCAGGGCCGCTCCGGCGGTACCGACCAGACGGCGGTGCTGGCAGGCGCGCTGGGCGCCGTCGACTGGCGGCACGCGGCCACGCTCGACGGCACGCCGAGCCCGTTCCGCGGCACCTGGCGCGCCGCCGAGCCGGCCCTGCGCGGACCGGACGGTGCGGCGGCCGGTCCCTCCTACGGCGTCGCGCTGCTGTCCCGGCGTCCCGTGCGCGCGTGGTCGGTGCTCGGGCTGGGCTCGGGCCGCGCCCGGCTGCCGGTGCGGGCGCCGGACCCCGCCACCGGCCGGCCGCGACTGTGGTGGGTGCCCGACGAGCCGCGCGTCGCCGTCGCCGCCTGCCTCGACGGGCTGACCGTGGTGGCCACCCACCTGTCGTTCTCGCCGCCCACGGCGGTGCGCCAGCTGCGGCGGCTGCGCCGGTGGGCGGCGTCGCTGGCCGGCCCGGTGGTGGTCGCCGGCGACCTCAACCTGCCCGGGGGCGTCCCGGCGCGGCTGCTGGGCGCGACCCCGCTGGTGCGGGCGGCGAGCTTCCCGGCGTCGGAGCCGCGCCTGCAGCTCGACCACCTGCTGGCGCTGGGTGCGGTGGCGGCCCGCGACGGGACCGCGGGGGCGCTGCCGGTCGGCGACCACCGGGCGCTGACGGTGACGGTCACGCCGGCCTAGGCCGCGGCGGACTCCAGCAGCGGGCGCAGCCGGTCCATCGAGCCGGCCAGCCCGGGGTGCAGCACCACCTGGTGCAGCCCGGCCAGCGGCACCCAGGCCACGCCGGTGCTCTCGCCGTCGAGCCGCAGCCGGGCCGGGTCGAGGTCGCCGACCGGGCGGGCCAGGACGGTCGTGTAGGCCCAGCCGCCGTGGTCGTCGACCGAGCGGGCGCCGAGCACCAGGTCGCGGGCCGGCAGCCCGAACTCCTCCTCCACCTCGCGCAGCGCGCCCTGCTCCGGCGTCTCGTCCACGTGCAGCGCGCCGCCGGGCGTCCCCCACGTGCCGCCGTGGTGCGACCACAGGGCGCGGTGCTGCAGCAGCAGCTCCGGTCCGTCGTCGCCGTCGCGGTGGACCAGCAGGCCGGCGGCGCCGGCCCGGCCCCAGTGCCGGTGGCCGAGCGAGCAGGTGGTCCAGCCGTCGGTGACGGTCAGCCGGATGGTCCCCACGGGTCCAGTGAACCGCACTGGCAGGATCCGGCAACGACGAGAGCACGACGACGGCAGCGACGACGGCGGGAGCGCCCCATGACGACCACGACGACGATGGCCGAGGTCTCCGGCCTGGTGGGCCAGGAGCTCGGCACCAGCGACTGGTTCGAGGTGACCCAGGACCGGGTGGACACCTTCGCCGACGCCACCGGCGACCACCAGTGGATCCACGTCGACGTCGAGCGCGCGGAGGCCGAGAGCCCCTTCGGCGGCCCGATCGCCCACGGCTACCTCACGCTCTCGCTGCTGGTGCCGCTGATCGCGCAGGTGTTCGTGGTCACCGACACCGCGATGGGCGTCAACTACGGCCTCAACAAGGTGCGCTTCCCCTCGCCGGTGCCGGTCGGCTCGCGGGTGCGGCTGACCGCCACGCTCAAGGACGCCGAGCAGGTCACCGGCGGGCTGCAGCTGACCCTCGCCGTCGTCGTCGAGCGCGAGGGCAGCGAGAAGCCGGCGTGCATCGCCGAGCCGGTGTACCGCTACTACGGCTCCTGAGCGAGGACCCGGACGAAGGGCGCCCCACCGTGCGGATCGCCGTCTTCACCGGCAGCCGGCCCGGGCCGGAGTCGCACCGCCGGGCGGCGGCGGACCTGGCCACCGGGCTGGCGGAGGCCGGCGTCGGGGTCGTCTACGGCGGCGGGCACGTCGGGCTGATGGGCGTCGTCGCCGACGCCGCCCTGGCCGCCGGCGGCGAGGTGGTCGGGGTGATCCCGCAGCACCTGGTCGACGACGAGCTGGCCCACCCGGGGCTGCCGCGGCTCGACGTCGTGGGCTCGATGCACGAGCGCAAGGCGCGGATGGCCGAGCTGGCCGACGCCTTCGTCGCGCTGCCCGGCGCCGCCGGCACCCTCGAGGAGCTCTTCGAGGCCTGGACCTGGGGGATGCTCGGCCTGCACGCCAAGCCGGTGGTGCTGCTCGACGTCGACGGGTTCTGGGAGCCGCTGCTGGCCCAGCTGCAGCGCATGGCCGACGACGGCTACCTGGAGCAGCGCCGGCTCGACGCGCTGGGCGTGGTCCCCGACGCGGCCGGGTTGCTCGCCTTCGTCGAGGGCTACGAGCACCCGCCGCGCAAGTGGGCGGCGTCCGGCCGCTGACCACGCCCGGCGCGGGCTCGGGGCGGCGGTGCCCTGCGCCCCGGCCTCCAGCTGCCGGGCGCCTCCGCCGTCGACGGACTCGCGGACTACGTCGGCGTGCCGCCTGCTCCTCGACCCGGTGCAGCAGCCCGAGCTCGTCGGGTGCGGACCCGGGAGCCGTCCTGCGCCGGGAGGACGAGGGCGGTACAGGGCGGCACCGGCGTCCGGCCCGGCTGGCCGCCGGCCGCGGCGCTGCCTAGCGTCGCTGCCGTGGAGCGCCGGGACGTCGTCGTGGTCGGGGGCGGCCCGGCGGGCGCGGCGGCGGCGCTGGCCGCGCGGCGCACCGGCGCCTCGGTGCTCGTGCTCGACCGGGCGGACTTCCCGCGGGACAAGGTCTGCGGCGACGGCATCGCCCCCGAGGCGCTCGACGTCCTGGCCGGGCTCGGCGTCGACGCCGGCGCGCTGACCGCCGGCTACGCGCCCGCCCCGCGGCTGTCGCTGCGCTCGCCCGGCGGCGCCGCGGTGGAGCGGGTCACGCACCGGCCGTCGTCGGTGGTGCCGCGGGAGGTCTTCGACGCCCGCCTGCTGGCCGCGGCGCGCGACGCCGGGGCGGAGTTCCGCCGGCACGCCGTCCGGACGGTGACGCCGGGGCCGGACGGCGTCGTCGTCGACGGGGTGCTGACCGCCGGGGTGCTCGTCGGCGCCGACGGCGCGGAGTCGGTGGTCCGGCGTGCGCTGGGCCTGGCGCGCAACCCCGACGACCGGATGGCGGTGGCGCTGCGCGGCTACGCCCCCGAGCCGCCCGGGCAGGCCGGCACCCAGGTGCTCGTGACCACCGAGCAACGCTGGCCGGCCTACGCGTGGTCCTTCCCGCTCGGCGACGGGCGGGCCAACGTGGGCTACGGCGAGCTGGTGAGCGGGGGCGCCACCCGGGCGGCGCTGGTCGAGGGGCTGCACCGCCTGCTGCCCGGCGTCGAGCCGGAGGGGCTGAGGGCACACCGGCTGCCGCTGTCGACCGGTCGGCCGCGCCAGCCCGACGGCCGGGTGCTGCTCGCCGGCGACGCGGCGTCGTTGGTCAACCCGATGACCGGCGAGGGGATCTTCTACGCGGTGCTGTCCGGGGCGCTGGCCGGATCCGCGGCGGCGGCCGGGGCGGGCGCGGGCGCGGTGCACCGCCGGGCGCTGCGGCGGCGGCTGGGCCTGCACCACCGGTCGGCGTCGGCGGCGTCGTGGATCAGCCGCTGGCCGGTGGTCATGGACGCGGCCTTCCGCGCGGCGGCGGCCGACCAGCGGGTGTTCGACGACGTCGTGGCGCTCGGCCTGGCCGACGGCCGGCTCACCGCGCGCACCCTCTCGGCGGCGGCCCGCCACCTCCGCTGAGGGCCCGTGCAGCGCTGCCGGCTCACGCGGGGGCGACCTCGACGCGGCCGCGGCCGGCGCGCTTGGCGCGGTAGAGGGCGCGGTCGGCGGCGGCGTAGAACTCGCGCATCCCCAGCGCGCCGGCGGTGCGGTGGGCCACGCCGACGCTGACCGACATCGCCAGCAGGCTGCCGTCGGGGAGTGAGAGCGGCGTCGAGAGCACCGTCTCGAGCACCGACTCGGCGCGGGCGACGGCGACGTCGGCGGTGCAGCCGGGGAGCAGCACGGCCAGCTCGTCGCCGCCGAGGCGCGACAGGACGGCGTCGCCGGCGCGGATCTGCCGCCGGATGATGCCGGCGAGGTGGACCAGGGCGTCGTCGCCGACCGGGTGGCCGTGCTGGTCGTTGATCTGCTTGAAGGAGTCGACGTCGAGCAGCAGCAGGGCGGTGCCGTCGTCGGGGACGGGGCCGGTGAGGGCGACGGCGAGGGCGTCGTCGAAGACCCGGCGGTTGACCAGCCCGGTGAGGGTGTCGACGGTGGCCTGCTGCTCGAGCGCCTCGACCAGCCGCTCCTGCACGCTCATGGCGCGCTCGAGCATCGCGGCCACGACGGTGAGCACGACCCCGGTCAGGAGGACGTCGCTGATCGCGACGTCGAGCGGGACCAGCACCGGCACGACGACCGCGTTGGCGACGACCGCCGCAGCGGTGACGACGACGACCGCGGTGCGGCGCAGGTGCGAGGCCGCCCACAGCACCGGGAAGGCGAGGAACGCCTGCGCCCCGGCCGAGGAGTCCTCGGTGACCAGGTTGAGCCCGCACGCCAGCAGTGCCCCCAGCACCCCCACCGCGACATGGACCCCGGCGCGGTCGAGCCGCTCGGGGTCGGCGAACCGGATGGCCAGCGCCAGGACGACGAGGAACCCGACGACGACCCAGGTCGACACCACGGTGACCGTGCTCGCGGCGTTGGCGCCGAAGAAGCTGACCCCGGCCAGGACGACGGCGGAGACGCCCGTCATCGCCACGAGGGACCGCGCCGCGGCAGACGGCTGCCGGGCTCTCAGTCCCCGGGGGATGGCCACGCCTCATCTTCGGCGGTCGGGCGCTCCCGGATGAGCCGACCCACCCGACGGGGTGAGCGCGGTCCCGCGTGTCAGCGGGGACGCGCGGGGACGCGCGGGGACGCCGAGATCGGACAGCAGCGCGCGCACGTGGCGCTCGATCTCGTCCCGGACGGGCCGGACCTCCGCCAGCCCCTTGCCGGCGGGGTCCTCGAGGGCCCAGTCGAGGTAGCGGGTGCCGGAGAACACCGGGCAGGCGTCGCCGCACCCCATGGTGACGACGACGTCGGAGGACGCGACGGCGTCCGGGTCGAGCAGCCGCGGCCGGTGCCCGGCGATGTCGATGCCCACCTCGGCCATCGCCTCGACGGCGGCCGGGTTGACGCGGTCGGCGGGGAGGGAGCCGGCGGAGCGGACCTCGACGGCGTCCCCCGCGAGCGCGCGCAGCCAGCCGGCAGCCATCTGCGAGCGGCCGGCGTTGTGCACGCAGACGAAGAGGACCGCGGGCACCGCCGCGTCGCTCACGCCGGCACCGCCGCGGGCTCGAACAGGCCCGCGACCGCGGCGAGCGCCTCCCGCCGGACGGCGTACCAGACCCAGACACCGCGCTTCTCGCGGTCGAGCAGGCCCGCCGAGTGCAGCACCTTGAGGTGGTGGCTGATGGTGGCCTGGGTCAGGTCGAAGGCGGCGTTGAGGTCGCAGACGCAGGCCTCCCCCGCCTCGCTGGCGGCGATGAGACTGACCAGCCGCAGCCGGACCGGGTCGGCGAGCGCCCTGAGCAGCGCGGCCGCCTCCTCCGCCCGCTCAGGGGACAGCGCCGTGCCGGTCAGCGGTGCGCAGCAGGCGGTGCCGGGGTCGCTCACGGGTCCTCCGTCGCTCGGTTCCTTCGACGAGCGTCGTATTGACATCCGTCTATGTCAAGGGCGCACGGTGAGGAGGACATCGACGGACGTCGATGTCTTTGCCCCAGGAGGCCCCGTGTCCCGCATCCAGCTCGCCCTCCGCGTCGCCGACCTCGACGCCGCTGTCGACTTCTACAGCCGCCTGCTCGCCACCGCTCCGGCCAAGCGGCGGCCGGGTTACGCCAACTTCGCCGTCGCCGAGCCGCCGCTCAAGCTCGTGCTGCTCGAGGGCGAGGAGGGGGAGGCGACGCGCCTGGACCACCTCGGCGTCGAGGTCGGCTCGACCGCGGAGGTCACCGCAGCCACCGGCCGGCTCGCCGACGCGGGCCTGGCCACCCGCACCGAGGAGCAGACGACGTGCTGCTACGCGGTGCAGGACAAGGTGTGGGTGACCGCGCCGGGCGGAGAGCCGTGGGAGGTCTACACCGTCACCGCCGACGCCCGCCCCGACCTCGAGGGCGCGACGGTGTGCTGCTGACGGCGCGGTCGCGCGCCGGCCACCGGTCGGTGGCCGGAGCGCGACCGCGGGGCTGCCGGTCAGCCGGCGAAGGCCTTGCGACCTGCCTCGGCGACCTGGTGGTCCTCCTCCACGCTGCCGGCGCTGACGCCCACGCCGCCGGCCACCTGCCCGTCCGGCGTGCGCAGGAGCACCCCACCGCCGAAGACGACGAGCCTGCCCTCGCTCGTGGACTCGATGCCGTACAGCGGCGCGCCGGGTTGCACCAGCGGCACGAGGTCGCGGGTGTCCATCTGGAACAGGACCGCGGTGAGCGCCTTGCGCTGCGAGATGCTCTCCCCGATCAGCTTGGTGTCGTCCATGGCGGCGAAGGCGACGAGGTTCCCGCCGTCGTCGACCACCGCGATGTTCATCGGCTGTCCGATCGAGGCCGCCTCCGCCTTGCACGCCTCGATGACCGCCTCGGCCTGGGCCAGCGTGACGTTGCGTGCCACGACGCCCCCTCAGAAGACCCGGACGGCGGCCTCGGCCGGCGCAGCGAGCAGCCGCTCGATCTCGTCGTCCAGCCGGACGAGGGTCAGCGAGGCGCCGGCCATGTCCAGCGAGGTGCAGTACTCGTTGACGTAGCTGCGCCCCACGCTGATGCCGCGCTCCTCCAGCCGCTGGTGGGCGCGCCGGAAGAGGATGTACAGCTCGCTGATCGGCGTGCCGCCCAGCCCGTTGACCATGAGCGCGACCCGGTCGCCCGAGTCGTACGGCAGGTCCGAGGCCACGGCGTCCAGCATCTCGTCGACGATGTTGTCGGCGCTGTCGAGCTTGCGCCGTTCGCGCCCGGGCTCGCCGTGGATGCCGACGCCGAACTCGATCTCGTCGGGGCCGAGCTCGAACAGCGGCGAGCCCTTCGCCGGCGGGGTGCAAGCGGTGAGCGCGACGCCCATGGTGCGGGTGACCGAGTTGACCTTCTGCCCGATCCGCACCAGCTCGTCGAGGTCGGCGCCCTCCTCCGAGGCGGCGCCGACCGCCTTCATGACGAAGAAGTTCCCGGCCACCCCGCGCCGGCCCACGGTGTAGAGGGAGTCCTTGACCGCGACGTCGTCGTCGATGGTGAGCACCTGCACCTTGACGCCCTCGGACTCGGCCATCTCCCGGCCCATGTCGCAGGCCATCCGGTCGCCGGTGTAGTTGTTGACCAGCAGCAGGACACCCTTGGGGGAGGCCAGCAGCTTGGTGGTCTCGTAGACGTAGTCCATCGGCGGGGCGGCGAAGACGTCGCCCGGGCACGCTCCGTCGAGCATGCCGCGCCCGACCACCATGACGTGTGCCGGCTCGTGTCCGGAGCCCGAGCCCTGGACGATCGAGACCTTGTCCTCGCGCGGGGCGTCGGCCCGCATGATCAGGTTGTACTCGGGGACGTACCTGAGCGTGTCGGGGTTGGCCCGGGCGATGCCCTCGAGCATCTCGGGGACGAAGTTCTTGGGGTCGTTGACGAACTTCTTCATGACGACGCTCCTCCTGTCTGCCAGGCCCTGCTGACCCGGTCGGTGATCACGGCCACCGCCATCGCCCCGGCGTCGACCGATCCCCTGCTGCGCTCGCCGGTGTACGACGCGCGCCCTCGCTTGGCGACCATGTCCTTCGTGGCCTCGGCGGCCTCGCGGGCGGCCTCGGCGGCCCCGGCCAGTGCGGCGGCGCCGTCCGACCCGTCGCGCACCTCCTGCTCGAGCCGGTCGGTGAGGGGGACGAGGGCGTCGAGCAGCGTCTTGTCCCCGACGTCGGACTGGCCGCGGGCCTTGATGCCCTCGATCGCCGCCCGCAGCATGGCGACGGCCTGCTCCCCGGAGAGCTCCTGCGCGTTCCCGGCGGCCATCCCGGCACGCATGAACCCGGTTCCCCAGATCGGCCCGGAGGTGCCGCCGATGCGGGAGGTGACGACCATCCCGGCCTTCTTGAGGAAGGTCCCGGGGTCGCTGCGGTCGACGTCGTCCCAGCCCTCGAGCAGCTTCTCGAAGCCGCGGGCCAGGGAGTAGCCGAAGTCACCGTCGCCGACGACGGCGTCGAGGTCCCCGAAGTACCTCTCGTTCTCGATCGCGGTCTCGGCGATCGTCCGGACGACCAGTTCGACCCGTTGCTGCGCTGTGCTCACGCGTCACCTCGATGTGTCGGGTGTGTCCGCCGGACCCTCGACCGGGTCCTGCACCTCTCCGGGGGGCGCCCCGTGGTCCCGGCCCGCCGGCCCGGCGGCCAGGCAGGCCCGCACGTCGTCGAGCGTGACCATGGGCCCCGGCCGGCCGGCCGACCGGTTGAGCAGCACCTCGATCGGCGGCCGGCCGGGGTCGCCGAGTTCCGAGACCACGAGCACGGCCTCGGAGAAGTCCTCGTCGCGGGTGTAGCCGTTGACCGTGACCAGGCAGCGCAGGCCGGCGCCGGTGGCGGCCAGCAGGCCGTTGCGGGAGTCCTCGACGACGAGGGTGTCGGCCGGGTCGAGGGAGAGCCGGTCGACGGCGAGCAGGTAGATGGCCGGGTCGGGCTTCTTGGCCGGGACGACGTCGCCGGCGAACACGGGGATGCGCGCGGCCGTCTCCTCCCCGACGGCGTTGGCCAGCACCGCCCGCACCGACTCCTCGGCCGAGGTGGAGGCGACCGCGACCGTCCAGCCGGCGTCCAGCGCTCCCCGGACCACCCGGGTGATGCCCGGCCGCGGGGGCAGGGCCCCCTCGGCGACGAGCTGCTTGAACCGCGCCGTCTTCGTCCTGTGCCAGCGGGCCAGCAGGTCCGCGCGCTGTCCCTCGTCGTCGGGGATGCCGGCGGCCCGGACGAACCCCGGGTCGCGGAAGAGGCTGGCCATCCGCTCCTTGCCGCCGCCGATGCGCAGCTTCTCGGCGTAGTCCTCCTCGCTCCAGCGGACCGGCAGGCCGAACTGCTCGAACGTGGCGTTGAACGCCGGGAGGTGGCCGTGGCGCTCGGTGTCGGCCAGGACGCCGTCGCAGTCGAAGACGAGCGCGGTCACCAGGCCCGCCCCGAGCTCCCGAACAGCCGGATGTGGCGGCGGGCCATGTCCACGACCGCGGCCCGCTGGTGGCGGAAGAGGGTGGGCGGGTCCCACTTGTCCCTGGCCCGGGCCTCCTCGAGGTGCTCGAGGCCGGACCTCATGAACGCCTCCTTGAGCGCCGTGGAGATGTTGACCTTGGCGCAGCCGCGGGCGATGAGGTCGGTGAACTGCTCGTCGGACAGCCCGGTGCCACCGTGCAGCGCCATCGGCACGCCGGTGGCCTCCACGAGGTCGCTGACCCGCTGGTGGTCCAGCGTCGGGGTGCCCTTGTACTGGCCGTGCGCGTTGCCGATGGCCGGCGCGAAGCAGTCCACCTCGGTGCGCTCGATGAAGTCGACGGCCACCTCGAGGCTCTGCAGCACCGAGGCCTCGTCGGAGCCGACGTCGTCCTCGACGCCCTGGATCCCCTCGATCTCGCCCTCGACGTGCGCGCCCACCCGGCGCGCCTCGGCGACCACCTCCTGCGTCTGGCGCAGGTTCTCCGCGACGTCGAGCTCGTGGGCGTCGAAGAGCACCGAGTTCCACCCGCCGGCCAGGCAGTCGCTGATGACCGCGCGGTCGGGGCAGTGGTCCAGGTGGAGGGTGACCGGGACCGGGACGTCGCGCACCAGCGCGGAGAAGATGCCGAAGAGCTGGTCGCGGCCGTACTGCCGGACGGTCTTCACCGAGGTCTGCAGGATGACCGGGGCGTTCTCCTCGGTCGCGGCGGCCAGCACGGCCTCGGTGCTCAGGTCGTTCAGGACGTTGAACGCCGCCACCCCGTACCGGTCGGCCAGGGCGCGCTGCAGCATCTCCTTCATCGGGACGACGGGCACCCGCGTCTCCAGGTTCGCTCAGGAGGTCGGGCGCACGCGACCCGGCCTCGTCTCGGCCGTGATGAACGGTGCAGGCAGGCACCGTATGACACAGATCACACTCGTGCACCTGCAGACGGCCCGGGTCCCGCGGGCGGGACGTCGCACGACGACGTCCGGGGGAGCGGAGGGCGTGGGATTCGAACCCACGATGGGTTTGACCCCATAGCGGTTTTCAAGACCGCCGCCATCGGCCACTAGGCGAGCCCTCCTGGCCGGTCGAGGCTAACCCCGGCCGCGCGGGGTCCACCCCTCGACCGGCCCGGCGGGCATGATCCTGGCGTCCCCGGTGTTGCTCCGGGGTCAGGCCGCGCCCCGCGCCGACTCCCGTACGCCGATCCGAGGACCCCTCCTGCCCGAGACCGCTCCCCAGCCCTCCGTCTCCCGCCGCCGCGTGCGCCCACCCGCCGGGCAGCGCGCACCCGTGCGGACGACGGCCGACCGCACCGACCCCCGCGACACCGCCCGTGACGAGGCCCGCGAGGCCGCCCGTCTGGCCGCCCGCGAGGAGCGCCGCGCCCAGCAGGCCTGGGTCGAGGACGCCGCGCCGGAGCTGCCCGTCCGCGAGACGCCGCCGCGGTCCGTCGTCTTCCACCTCGGCCCCACCAACTCCGGCAAGACGTACGAGTCGCTGCAGGCGCTGGCTGCGACCGGCTCGGGCGTCTACGCCGCGCCGCTGCGCCAGCTCGCGCAGGAGGCCTACCTCAAGCTGGCCGCGCAGCTGCCGCCCGGCGCCGTCGGCCTGTCCACCGGCGAGGAGGAGGTCGACCCCTTCGCGCCGATCGTCTGCTGCACGGTGGAGAAGGCCCCGATGCGCGGCGAGCTGCTCGTCCTCGACGAGTCGCACTGGGTCGCCGACCCCGACCGCGGCCACCACTGGGCGCGGCTGCTGCTCACCGGCGAGTACCGCGAGATGCACGTCATCTCCGCCGCCGAGGCGCACCCCACCCTCGCCCCCCTGGTGGCCGACGCCGGGCAGGTCGACGTCGTCCACCACCGGCGGCTGTCCCGGCTCGACGTCCTGCACGCGCCGGTCCGCGCCCGGAGCGTCCGCCCGCAGACGCTGGTGGTCGCGTTCTCCCGCAAGGCCGTCTACGCCGTCGCCGCCGAGCTCGACCGGCACCGGCCCGGGAGGGTCGGCGTCCTCTACGGCGCGCTGCCCCCGGCCACCCGGCGCGAGGTCATCGACCGCTTCTCCACCGGCGAGCTCGACGTCCTGGTCACCACCGACGTCATCGGCCACGGCATCAACGTCCCGGCCACGACCGTGCTCTTCGCCGAGACGATGAAGTACGACGGCACCCGGATGCGGCCGCTGCGCAGCTGGGAGGCCGCCCAGATCGCCGGGCGGGCCGGCCGCTACGGCCTGACCGGGCACGGCACGGCCGGCGTCCTCGCCGGTGTCGCGGGCCTGTCGCCGTCGCTCGCGCTGGTGTCCGCCGGTGCCGAGGTGGCCCGCGGCGACCGGCCCAGCGACCTGCCCGACCGCCTGCCGCGGCTGCGCCCGGAGCTCGAGGACCTCGGCGCCGTCGAGGCGGCCGAGCTGCCCGAGGCGCTGGTCCGCTGGCAGGCGTGGGCCCGCGCGGCCACCCGCGGCCAGTCGGTGACCCCCGACGACGTGAGCGAGCTGGTGCTGCGGGTCGAGGCGCTGCTGCCGCTGCTGCGAGGCCCGCTGGGTGCGGTCGGCGACCTGCAGACCGTCTGGCGGCTGGTCAGCCTGCCCATCGACTACGACCCGCCGCGGCGCACCCGCTGGCTGGTGCTGGCCCGTGCGGCGCTGCGGCACGCCGCCGGCCTGCCGGTGCGGCCGGAGCTCGTGCTGCCCGACGTCCCGGTCGACGGCGGCGTCGAGGACTTCGAGCAGGCCGCCGCGGCCGCGCGCGACGCCCAGGCGCTGCTGCGGCAGTTCCCCGGCGTCGCCGACCTCGACGGCGACGACGCGGCCTGGGTCGAGGAGGAGTGCGCCGAGGCCATCAGCGAGCTGCTCCCCCACGCCATCGCGCTCAGCGGGTCGGGCACGTGCTCCTCGTGCGGCACGTCGATCGCGCCCTGGGTCAGCACCTGCCGCCCGTGCAGCGCGCCCCGCGGGCGCGGTCCCGGGCGGGGCGGGGGACAGCGGGACGGCGGGCGGCGGGGCTCGCGCTCCGGAGCACGGCAGGGCCGGCGCCCGTCCCGCAGCGGCCGGGGCTGAGCCCTCCGGGCGGCGCGCAGGGGACGAGTGCGGGGAAGTCGTCGCCTGGGCGCCGCCGAGGACAGCGCCTCCCCCGCAGTCGCGGGCCGGCGCGCGTTCCCCGGTCAGGCGGCGGGGTCGCCCGCGCTCACCGGTGCGCCGGGCTGCTCCCGCTGCACCGGCGTCCCGACGACGCCGTGCAGGTGGCAGGCGGCGACGTGCCCGGGTGCCGACCCGACCGGCTGCAGCGCCGGGTCGACGTCGGGACAGGGCTCGAAGACGTCGGGGCAGCGGGTGCGGAACCGGCAGCCGCTCGGGACGCGCGCCGGTGAGGGGACGTCGCCGCGCAGCACGATCCGCTGCCGGGACCGCTCGAGCTCCGGGTGCGGCAGGGGCACCGCCGACAGCAGCGCCCGCGTGTAGGGCATCTGCGGCTCGGCGGCGACGGCGGCCGCGGGTCCGACCTCGACCACCCGGCCCAGGTACATGACCGCGATCCGGTCGGAGACGTGCCGCACCGCGGACAGGTCGTGGGAGATGAACAGCAGCGTGAGCCCGAGCTGCCGCTGCAGCCGGCGCAGCAGGTTGAGCACCTGGGCCTGCACGCTGACGTCGAGGGAGGCGATCGCCTCGTCGCAGACCAGGAAGTCCGGCTCGCCGGCGAGCGCGCGGGCGATGCCCACCCGCTGCCGCTGACCGCCGGAGAACTCGTGCGGGTAGCGGGCGGCGACGGCCGGGTCGAGACCCACCAGCTCCAGCAGCTCCCGCACGCGGGCCGCTCGGGCCTGCCGGCCGGGGTGCAGCCCGTGCACCTCCAGCGGCTCGGACACCGTCTGCGCGACGGTGCGCCGCGGGTCGAGCGAGGCGAACGGGTCCTGGAACACCATCCCGGCCCGCCGGCGCAGCTCGCGCAGCTGCGTGCGTCCCATGCCGGTGACGTCGAGGCCGTCGAAGGTCACCGTCCCCCCGGTCGGCGGGACCAGCCGCAGCAGCGCGTTGCCGAGCGTGGACTTGCCGCAGCCGGACTCGCCCACCAGGCCGAGCGTCTCGCCGCGGTACACGTCGAGGTCCACGCCGTCGACGGCGCGCAGCGCACCGGTCGTGCGGCGCAGCAGCCCGCCGGAGCGGATCGGGAAGTGCACCTCCAGGCCGCGGGCGGAGACGAGCACCTCCTGGGCCGGGACCCCCGGCGTCCCCTTCGTCAGCGACGTCACGACGCCTCCCCCTCCGCGCACCAGGTCGCCGCCCGGTGCGGCAGCCCGGAGGAGCCGATGGCGCGACGAGGGCTCCCCACCACGGCCAGGGGTGGCTGCTCGGTCTCGCAGCGGGCGTCCCCGCGCACCGGGCAGCGCGGCCAGAAGACGCAGCCGGCGGGCAGGTCCGTGGGCGGCGGCGGGGTGCCGGCGATGGTGGCCAGGTCGGCGTCGTCGGCCGCGGCCAGGTCGGGGAGCGCGCCGAGCAGGCCGCGCGTGTAGGGGTGCGCCGGCCGCTCGAGGACGTCGTCGACCGTGCCGTCCTCCACGCAGCGCCCGCCGTACATGACCAGCACCCGGTCGGCGATGCCGGCGACGACGCCGAGGTCGTGGGTGATCCAGATGACGCCGGTGCCGTGCTCGGTCTGCAACCGCTCGACCAGGTCGAGGATCTGCGCCTGCACCGTCACGTCCAGGGCCGTCGTCGCCTCGTCGGCGATGAGCAGCGCCGGGGAGTTGGCCAGCGCCATCGCGATGACCACCCGCTGGCGCATCCCGCCGGAGAGCTCGTGCGGATAGCGGCCGATCGCGCGCCCGGGGTCGGGCAGGCCCACCTCGCCGAGCAGCTCGACCGCCCGCGCGCGGGCCGCTGCCTTGGACACCGACCCGTGCGCGCGCAGGCCCTCGGTGAGCTGCCGGCCCACGGTCAGCACCGGGTTGAGCGAGGTCATCGGGTCCTGGAACACCATGCCGGCGCCGGGGCCGCGGACCTGCCGCAGCCGCTCGGGCGCCATGGTCAGCAGGTCCTCGCCCTGCAGCAGCGCGCGGCCGGTCACCGTCGCCGTGCGCGCCGGGAGCAGGCCGAGCAGGGCGAGCACGGAGACGCTCTTGCCGCTGCCGGACTCCCCGACGACGGCGACGGTCTCCCCCGGGCCCACGGTGTAGCTGAGCCCGTTGACCACGTGGGCCGTCCCGCGCGGGGTGCGCAGGTCCACCCGCAGGTCCTCGACCTCGAGCACCGGCGCGGTCGCCCTCGCCGGCTTCTCGAACGACGGGGCGCTCACCGCCCACCCCCGGCCATGAGGGTGCGCTGGCGCGGGTCGAGGACGTCGCGCAGCCCGTCGCCGAGCAGGTTGAAGCACAGCACCGTGACGACGATCGCCAGGCCGGGGAAGACCGCGTACCACCAGGCCTGCTCGATGAACCCGCGGCCGTCGGCCAGCATCAGCCCCCACGACGGGTTGGGCCGGCGCGGGCCCAGGCCGAGGAAGGACAGCGCCGCCTCGGCGAGCACCGCGAACGCCAGGCTGACCGAGGTCTGGACGATGATCGGCGGCGCGGCGTTGGGCAGCACGTGCCGGGTGATCAGCCGCCAGTCCGAGGCGCCGACCGACCGCGAGGCCCGCACGTACACCTCCTCGCGCACGCCGAGCACGCTGGCGCGGGTGACCCGGGCGAAGATCGGCACGTAGACGATGCCGATCGCGAGGATCGCGTTGGCCGGGCCGGCGCCGCGGATGGCCACGATGGCGATGGCCAGCAGCACTGCGGGGAAGGCGAAGAGCACGTCCATCAGCCGCATGAGGACGTCGTCGACCCACCTGCCGTAGAAGCCGGCGAGCAGGCCGATGAGCGTCCCCACCACCAGCGCGAACGCGACGGACAGGAAGCCGACCCGCAGCGACGTCGCCGCGCCCAGGACCACCCGGCTGAGGATGTCGCGGCCGAACTCGTCGGTGCCGAACGGGTGGTCCCAGCTCGGCGGCTGCAGCTGCAGCGAGGGGTCCTGCTCGTTGGGGCCGTCGGGTGCGAGCGTCTCGTCGAACACCGCGACCAGCACGATCAGGACCAGCACGGCGGCGGAGACGGCGGCCGTGGGGTTGCGGGCGAGCAGCCCGAGCGTCTCCCGCCACCGCGGGCGGGCCGGCGCCGCCGTCGGCAGGGGCTCCGCGGGCGGGGGTGCGGCCGGGGTGGCCCCCGGCGTCGGCAGCTGCGTCATCGGCGGGCGATCCTCGGGTCGATGCGGCCGTAGAGCAGGTCCACCAGCAGGTTGATCACGAGGAAGACCAGGGCGAAGAGCAGGACGGCGCCCTGCAGCACCGGGAAGTCGCGGTCGCGCACGGCCTGGTAGGCCAGCTGCCCGAGCCCCGGCCAGGAGAAGACGATCTCCACGACCACGACGCCGGAGAGCAGGTAGGCCAGCTGCACGCCGGTGACGGTGACCAGCGGCAGCAGCGCGTTGCGCAGCACGTGCCAGGTGAGCACCTGCCGGGTCGGGACGCCCTTGGCCTGCGCCGTGCGCACGTGGTCGGAGCCCAGCGCCTCGAGCATGCTCGACCGGACGAAGCGGGTGATCACCGAGCCGGAGACGACGCCGGTGGCCACCGCGGGCAGCACCAGCCGCTCCAGCCAGCCCAGCGGGTCCTCACCGATCGGGACGTAGCCGCCCGAGGGCAGCCAGCCGAGGACCCCGGCGAACAGCAGGATCAGCATGATCGACAGCCAGAAGTCCGGCACCGAGATGCCGAACTGGCTGACCACGGTGGCCACCCGGTCGACCAGCGACCGCGGGTGCAGCGCCGAGAGCATCCCCAGGGGCAGCGCGATGACCAGCGCGACCACCAGCGCGGCCACCGCGAGGGTCAGGGTGGCCGGCAGCCGCTCGCCGATGAGCGAGGTGACGGTGTCCCCGCTGCGGAAGCTGACCCCCAGGTCGCCGGTGACCGCCCGCCCGGCCCACGTGAAGTACTGCTGGACCAGCGGCAGGTCCAGCCCGCTGCGCTCCCGCAGGGCGTCGTAGGTCTCCTGGGAGAACCGCGTGCCGAGGGCCAGCCGGATCGGGTCGCCCCGCACGAGGTGGATCAGGCTGAAGACCAGGACGCTCACACCGGCCAGGACGACGACGGCCTGGCCGGCCCGCCGGAGCAGGTACCCGGTCAGGGCAGCTCCACGTTCTCGAAGTCGATCGCCGAGTCCGCCCGCACCTGGTAGCCGGTGAGCCCCGGCGCCCAGGCCTGCACCTCGTCGGGGTTGTAGAGGTACAGGTAGCTGACGTCGTCGACGATGACCTGCGCGGCCTGGTCGTAGAGGGCCTTGCGGGCGGCCTGGTCGGGCTCGGTGGCGGCGCGGGTGAGCAGGTCGTCGACCTGCGGGTTGCTGTAGCCCTGGTAGTTGCTGCCGCCGGTGGACAGGTGCTGGTTCTCGTAGAAGTCCGCCGGGTCGATGTTGCCGATCCAGCTGAGCATGAAGGCGTCGAAGTCGCCCTCGGACTGCCGGTCGAGCCAGGTGGCGAAGTCCTCCTCCTGGATCTCCACGTCGATCCCGATCGGCTCGAGCTGGCTGGCGATCACCTGGGCGGCGGCCACCGTCTCCGGGTACTCGTCGGTGACCATCAGGCCCATCGTGATCGGCGTCTGCACCCCGGCCTGCTCGAGCAGCCGGCGGGCGGCGTCCTGGTCGGGGGTGAACGGCGCGTACTCCAGGTACCAGGGGCTGCCCTCGGGGATCGCCGTCTCGTTGGGCTGCGCGGCGCCGAACCGGGCGGCCTGGGTGACCTCCTCGCGGTCGACGGCGGTGGCGATGGCGCGGCGCACGTCGCGGTTGTCGAACGGCGGGACCGCGTAGTTCATGGACATGTAGAAGTACTCGACGCTGGTGACCGAGCCGAGCTCCACCTCCTCGTCGCCCTCGAGGTCGGCGACGTTCTGCGGCGGGACGTTGTCGGTCCACTGGATCTCGCCGTTGCGCAGCGCCGTCAGCGCCGCCGTCGGCTCGGTGATGTAGCGGAACTCGACGCCGTCGATGCTCGGCGCCCCGCCCCAGTAGTCGCCGAACGTGGTGAGCACGGTGGCGTTGGCGTCGGAGCTCTCCAGGGTGAACGGGCCGGTGCCGTTGGCCTCGCTCTGCAGGTCGAACTCCTCGGCGGCGTTCTCCGACACGATCGCCATGCCCTTGAACGAGCCGATCAGCTCGAGCAGGTTCGGCGTGGGCCGGGTCAGCGTGACGACGACGGTCCGCGGGTCGGGGGCGGTGACGTCGGAGACGGTGGCGAACCGGTAGGCGTTCGACAGCTCCTCGTCGATGATCCGCTTGTAGCTGTAGACGACGTCGGCGGAGTCGAACTCGCTGCCGTCGTGGAAGGTGACGCCGTCGCGCAGCGTGAACGTCCAGCTCAGGCCGTCGGGGCTGGTCGTCCACGACTCGGCCAGGCTCGGCTGCATCGTGAGGTCCTCGGCGCTGGGGACGACCAGGGTGTCGTAGACGTTCTCCAGCACCTGGAAGCTCGCGTAGGCGTTGGTGACGTGCGGGTCGAACTGGTCGGGCTCGGCGCTGACCGCCGCGATGAGCACGTTGTCTCCGCCGCCGCCCCCTCCCCCGGTGTCGACGCTCTCCCCGCCGCCACCGCAGGCGGTGAGGAGCAGGGCCGTGGCCGCGGCGAGGGGCAGGAGCCGGTTGGTGCGCACGGGGACCTCCGGAGCTCGACAGGCGTCGTCGCTCCCGACACTGGCCCGGCCGGAGCCGCTCCGCAGGTCGAGGCGGTGATCGTTGCGCGGCCGTGATCCACCCGGTCACGCCTCGCCGACGGTGGCCCGCCGGAACGCCGCGACGTCGCACTTGGGCACCCGGCCGGCGGTCAGCAGCCCGTTGACCTCCTGGTAGGTGTCGGTGAGCTGCGTCCAGCAGGCGCCGGCCAGCGCGCTGCTCGCGTGGACCGCCGCCCACTGGGAGCGGTAGCGCTCGAGCAGGTCCTCCGGCGAGCGGGCGTCGGCGTAGCCCCAGGGCTCGGTGCGGTCGGCGTCGGAGCGACCGGCGCCCAGCGCGATCCCGCCGAACTCCGACAGGACGACGGCCCGCCCGGCGACGCCCGCGCGGTCGAGGTCGGTGAGGTGACCGTCGGGGCGGCGCCCGGTGGCCAGGCGCTCGAGGTCCGCGGCGGTGGCGTAGCGGGCGGCCAGCACGGCCGGGTCCTGCTCGTAGTCGTGGACGCCGAGGACCTGCCCGCCGAGGGCCTCCCAGCCGTCGTTCGCCGAGACCGGGCGGGTGCCGTCCAGCGCGTCGGCGGTGGCGGCCAGCGCGGTGACCAGGCCCCGCTGGGCGCGGTCGGTGGCCGCCTCCTGCACGCCCCACGACTCGTTGAGCGGCACCCAGGCGACCACGCTCGGGTGCCCGCGGTGAGCCACCACGACGTCGGCCCACTCGCGCAGCAGCCGGGCGCTCGCGGTGGGGCCGGGCCGGTAGGCCGAGGGCATCTCCGCCCAGACCAGCACCCCCATCCGGTCGGCGAGCGCGAGGTAGCGCGGGTCCTCGGTCTTCTGGTGCTTGCGGACGCCGGTGAAGCCCAGCGCGCGGGTCAGCTCCAGGTCGCGGCGCAGCGCAGCGACGTCGGGCGGGGTGGCGCCGGTGGCGGGCCAGTAGCCCTGGTCGAGCACCAGGCGCAGCGGCACCGGGCGGCCGTTGACCAGCAGGTGCCCGTCGTCGACCTCGACCGAGCGCAGCGCGGTGTAGCTCGCCACCTCGTCGAGCACCTCGCCGTCGTCGCGGACCAGCGCCACCTCGGCGTCGAGCAGCACCGGGGACGGGCCCGGCTCCCAGGTCAGGTGCCAGCGGTCGTCGGTGCCGCCGTCGCCGACCCGCAGGGTGCGCTCGACCACCGCGCCGTCGACCCGGACGGCGTCGTCGGCGAGGAGCCGGTCGCCGTGCCGCAGGCGCAGGTGCAGCCGGGCGCCGGTGACCGGGACCGACAGCTCCACGCGGACGTCGACGCGCATCGTGCGGGGATCGCCGCGCCAGACGACGTCGGTGACGTGCGCGCGCGCCACGGACTCCAGCCACGGCGTCCGCCAGATGCCGGTGGTGCGCGGGTAGAAGATCTCGTGCGGCTCGTCGCGCCAGTCCTGCTTGCCGCGCGGCGCCTCGAGGTCGCGGGGGTCGTCGTCGGCCCGGACGACGAGGTCGGCCCCGCCGTCCCCGAGGGAGTCGGTGACGTCGACGCGGAACGGCGTGTAGCCGCCCTCGTGGTGCGCGACGTGCGCGCCGCCCACCCAGACGTCGCACACCCGGTCGACGGCGCCGAGGTGCAGCACGGTGCGGCGGTCCCCCTGCCGGCCGGGCAGCGGGCGGCGGTACCAGGCGCGGTGCAGCGGGCCGCTCCAGGACACGCCGCTGGCCGGGGTCTCCGGGGCGTAGGGGACGCGGATGGTGCGGTCGAAGCGCACCCCGCCGGGCCGGCCGGTGAGGTCGGGGTCCGCGGCGAACCGCCACTCGCCGTCGAGGGAGTGCCAGGGCCGGCGCAGCAGCGGACGGGGGTGGGCGGTCGGGTCCAGGGCGTCGGCGCGGCGGTCCACGGCCCCACCTCACCGGAACCCGCGCCCGACGGCACGGCGTGGAGCGCCGGCCCGAGGCGCTGTCGGGCGGCCAGCGGCAGCGGGTGGCCGGGGCCGCCGGGGTGCTCGACCTCACCGGGTACCTCTCCCACATCCCGTGTCACGGGGGTGGCTGCTCCGTGACCGGCGGTGACGGGCGTACGACCCGCCGGTCAGCCGGCCCAGGTCTCGTGGAAGCGCGCCTCCGCCGACGACGGCGTGTCCTTGTAGAACTCCCAGCACGCGACCCGGCCGTCGGTCCGGCCGAAGCGGGCGTCGCGGAGGGTGTGCCGGACGCCGTCGGGCGTCTGCACGTACGCCGTGGTGCCGTCGAAGCGGACGTCCACGCTCACCGGGCGCCCGTCCTGCGGCACCGGCGACTCGTGGTACCGCGTGTCGATCTCGACGACGCCGCCGTCGGCCACGACCCCGGCGATCCAGCGGTCGGGCGTGAAGACCATGTGGCAGTGCGCCGACAGGTCGGTGGCCGAGGCGAAGGCGACCAGCGCCACCGAGCCGGAGGTCGCCCCCGGGCCGAAGCCCATCCGGGCGCCGATCCGCTGCACACGGCGCCCGAGGTCCTGCAGCACGTACACGGCGCCCGCGCTGCCGGCCGGGATGCCGCTGACCAGCGTCCCGCCGCGCACCACCGGCGGCTCCGTGGTGCCCGAGAGGCTCAGCGCGAAGGGCACCCCCTCGTCACCGGCGTCCGGCAGCGGCCCGTCCGGCCGGCCCTCCCACCGCGTGGACAGCGTGACGGGGACGTCGGGCGGCGGTGCGGCCGTCCGCTCGGTGCCCGGGCGGCCCGCGCACGCGGCCAGCGCGGCGGCGGCACCGCCGAGCAGCACCGCCCGCCGCGACCAGGCCGGTGCGCGGTCAGGCACGGTGCGCCCCGGCGGGGGCGGCCTCCTCGTCCGGGAGGCCCACCGGCTCCTCCTCGGGCGCCGCGACGGCGGTGCGGACGGACCCGGTCGCACCGCGGGCCGCGGACCGGCGCCGCCGCCGGCGGGCCGGGACCATGGTGAGGACGCCGCCGATCACGCGGGCGCCGACCGCGGTCAGCTCCGAGACCGTCGCGGCGACCTCCTCGCGCGCGGTGGCACCGGCCCGGCACAGGACGACCGCGCCGTCGCAGCGCCGGGCGAGCAGGGCGGCGTCGACCGACGACCCGAGCGGCGGCGTGTCCACGAGGACGACGTCGTGGGTGGCCCGCAGCCGGTCGAGGACCTCACCCACGCGCGCGGTGGCGAGCAGGTCCCCGGGGTCGCGCGTGGCCGTCCCGGCGGGCAGGACCGTGACGCCGTCGCCCCAGGTGGTGAGTGCCTCGGCCAGGTCGGCACGGCCCTCGAGGACCTCACCGAGCCCGGCCGTCTCGTCGAGCCCGAGCCGCCGGGCGAGCACCGGGTCCCGCAGGTCGGCCTCCACGACGGCGACGCGGCTGCCCGGCGCCAGCACGCCGGCCAGGCCGGTGACCAGCGTGCTCACGCCCTCGCCCGGCTCGGACGCGGTGACCGCGACCAGGGCCGGCGCCTCCCCGGTCCCGGCCAGGAACAGCGTCGCCCGCAGCCGGCGCACCGCCTCGCCGTGGGCACCGGTGAGCGGCCCCGCGGCGCGCCCGCCGGTCCGCCGGGAGGGCGCCGAGGACCGGGGCGGCGAGGACCCCGCCGAGCTCCTCCGGGGTCCGCAGCGAGCGGTCGGTGGCGGCGCGCAGGACCGCGGCGGTGACGCCGAGCAGCAGGCCCAGCAGCAGCCCGAGCACCAGGTCGAGGGTGACGCGCGGGCTCACCGGGTCGTCGCCGGCCCGGGCCCGGTCCACCACCTCCACGTCGACGGCGCTCGTGGTCTCGTCGGCCTCGGAGGTCTCCAGCTGGCCGACCACCTCGATGAAGCTGTCGGTGATCGCGTTGGCGAGGTCCGCGGCGCGCTGCGGGTCGGCGTCGGACACGGTGACCCGCACCAGGGTGCTCGCGCCGTCGGTGGTGACCTCCACCCGGTCGGCGAAGTCGCCGACGGACCCGCCGAGGCCGAACTCCTCGACGACGGGGAGCAGCACGCGGTCGGACCCGAGGATCTCCGCGTAGGACCCGACCTTCTGCTGTGCCAGCAGCAGCCCCTGGTAGGCGTCGCTGAGCGCGCCGGGCGAGCCCTGCTGCGGATCGGCGCCGCTGGGCGCGGTCACGTACACCGACGCGGAGGCCGCGTACGTGCGGGGGCTGAGGTGCACGAAGGCGGCCGCGGCGAGGACGCCGACGAGCACGCCGGCCAGCAGCAGGCGCCACTGCCGGCGGAGGGCGGCGAGCAGGGCGGTCGAGGTCATGGTGCGGCTCCGGGAGCGGGAGGGACGGGGGCGGGAACGGATCGGGTGGGCGGCGGGACCGCCGCCGCGGTGGCCGCGCGCAGGCCGGCGACCAGCGCCGGCGGCACGTGGAGGTAGAGGTCGGTGAGCTGGTTCTCGACGACGCCGACGAGCAGCCACACGGCGGTGCAGACGAGCAGGACCAGCGGGAGCGCACCGAGCCGGCGGGCGAGCGAGCGGGCGTCGACGGCGGCGGCCGTCACGGTGGCGGCGAAGCCGAGGAACAGCAGCGCGCCGCCCGCGGCCAGGAGCTGCAGGTAGATGCTGTGGCCGTCGGCGACGACCGGGAGCCCGATGCCGCGCACCGGGGAGTGGGCGAAGTCCAGCAGCGCCTGGTCCGCCACGCCGGCCCGGACCGAGTCGCTCGCCGCCGCGCTGTCCTCGCCGGTGAGGCGCAGCGCCGAGGCGATCCGGTCCACGAGGGAGGGCACCAGGGCCCAGACCACCGCGGCGGCCGCCGTGGCCGCCACGAGCAGCGGGACCACGAGCCGGCGGCCCGCCTCGAGCACCAGCAGGGTCAGCCCGGCGCCGGCCACGGCCCGACCGCACCGCCCCGCGACCCGGAGGCCACGAGCCCGGCCGCGAGCAGGCCGCCGGCGAGCACCCAGCCGGCCCGCGCCGTTCCCGACCGCGCGGTCAGCAGCCGCCAGGTGACGACGGGGACGGTCAGCGCGACGGCGACCGCGAGGTGGTTGGGCTGCGCGCCGAGGCCCGCCTGGCGCCCGCCGACGTCGACCAGCGGGAGCAGCGCGGCGCTGATCCGGGTCAGGCCGAGCTCGTCGGTGACGGCCACCGTCGCGTTGACGACCGCGCCCAGCGCCCAGGCGTCGGCGAGCGCCCCGGCCAGCCGGGGGCGGGACGGCACGGCGAGGCACACCGCGACCGGGAGCACCGCCGCGGCGGCGACCCACCCGACGACGGCGAGGACGTTGGCCACCGCGAACGGCGGCAGCGTGTCGGCGACGACGGCGGCGAGGTCGACCTGCGCCCGCTGCGCGAGGTACCCCTCGCCGGTCGGCCAGACCGCCGCGGCGGCGCCGACGAGGAGCACCGCGCCGGGCAGCACCCACACCCACGGCGGCACCACGATCTGGCGCCGCCGCCCGACCGCCGTCGCCAGGAGCAGCGCCCCGGCCGCCGCGAGGCTCGCGTGGGCCACCTGCAGCCCGGACACGCTCAGCCCGTTCCAGGTCGCGGTGCCGACGGCGACGACGAGCAGCCCGACGGCGAGGTCCTCGACTCCCCGGAGCGCCAGCACCACGAGCACGGCCGCGGCCACGGCGACGGCCGGCACGGTCAGCGTCAACGGCGCCCACCCGCGCCCGTCCGCGGTCAGCACGCCGACCACGACGGCGGCCACGGCGACCAGCGCGGCCGGGGCGCCGCTCCTCTTCGCGGTCACGTCGCCGCCACCCGGTCGGGCAGCGCGGCGTCCGCGAGCGGGCCGGTCCCGGCCTGCCGGGCGGCCAGCGCCATCGACACGAGGGCCACGACGGTCGCCGCTGCGGTGCCCCACGCCAGGCCGGGCAGCCCGCCGGCGGCGAGCCCGGTGGCCGCGCCGCCGAGGAGGGTGACCAGCTGGACGACCTGCTGGACGAACAGCGACCGGCCCCGCCGCGCGCCGCGCAGCTGGGCCTGGAAGGGGACGGTCAGCGCGGCGACGGCCGTCTGCACCGCCACCGGCGCCACGATCCCGGCGTAGCCGGTGTACTGCGGGAACACCGCACCGAGCAGCACGTCGCGCAGCGGCACGGCGAGCAGGACGACCGCCCCGAGCGCCGCCATCGCCGTGAGGGCGGTGCGGCGGGCGCGGTGCAGCGCGGCGAGGTCGCCGGCTGCCGAGGCGCGCGCCATGGGCGGTGTCAGGAGCACGAGGACGGCGGCCATCAGCGTGATCGCGGGCTGGAGGACCAGCAGCTGCACCGCCCGCAGGCCCGCGGTGTCGACGGCCGCGAGCACCGCGCCGGCCAGGACGAGCACCAGGTAGACCTGCACCTGGCCGAGCACCGACGTGAGCGTGAACCAGCCCGACAGGTAGCGGCTCTCCGCCCACCAGGTCCCCGGCGGGCGCAGCCCCTGCCGCGTGCAGACGGCGGCGACGACGACCGCGGCGAGCGCGCCGACACCCCACGCGGCCGCGAGGGAGCCGACGCTCCACGAGCCCACCGCCCAGACGACGGCGAGCGCGGACAGCTGCACGAGCGCCCAGGTGAGGTCGACCAGCAGGGCGCGGACGGTGTCGCCGCGGGCGAGCAGGACGAAGCGCGCCGCGTCGGCGAGCAGCACGCCGGGCACCCAGGCCGCGAAGGCGAGCACCCCCGCGAGCAGGCCGGGACCGGCGAGGCCGAGCACGACGCAACCGGCGGCCGCGACGACGCCGAGGACGGCTGCCGCCCCGAGCGCCGCCGACGACAGGTCCCGCCGGTGCGCGGCGGCGACCGTCGGCAGGTGCGCCAGCAGGGGCTCGCCCACCACCGCCCGCGCGCCGGCCACCAGCACGGTCACCACCGCGTAGGCCAGCACGAAGCCGGCGAACTCGCGCGGCGCGAGCACGAGCGAGGCGAGGAGCGCGGTCAGGTAGTTGCTGCCCGAGCTGACCACCTGGTCCGCGACGCCCGCGGCCGTGCGCCGGAGGGTCGGACTCACCAGAGCTGCGAGGTCTCGCGGACGAAGAACGCCTGCTCCGGGTCCAGGTCGCGCACCGGCTTGGCCGGCACACCGGCGAACAGGTGGTGCCCCTCGAGGGCACGCCCGACCACGGCGCCGGCGGCGACGACCGCCCGGTCGGGCACCACGGCGCCGGGCAGCAGCAGCACGCGGCTGGCCACCAGCGAGTGGTCGCCGATCCGGATGGGCGCGGTCGCCTGGCGCATGCGCTCGATGTCGACGGCGTGGGTCTGCACGATCGAGCCGAAGCCGGCGATGGCGGCGTAGTCGGCGAGCTCCACGAGGTCGCAGGCGTCGATGAAGTGCATCACCGTGATCAGCGACTTCTCGCCCATCACCAGGGCGGGACGGCGGGGCTGGCCGGTGAAGTAGCCCTTGTCGGCCCGCACCGAGTTCACCCACACGAGCATCGCGATGACCGCCCCGGCGCCGAGGCGGACCTCCTCGCAGCCGCGGACGAGCACGAGGTGGCCGATGCGCGCCCCCTCCCCCATCACGAGGTGGTCGACGTCGACGACCGACCGGCCGATGCTCGCCGTCGGGTGCAGGTCGTGGCCGAGCAGGCGGACGTGCACGAACCGCCGCAGGCCGCCGGGCAGCAGCACGCAGGAGGCGGCGAGCAGGGTGCGCACCGAGCGCGAGCGGACCCTCACGACGCCACCTCCGCGAGGGGCGCGGCGGCGGGCGCGACCGGGATCCACGGCTGGCGCCGGGCGAGGTCGCGGCGGATGACGAAGCCGAAGATGTTGCCCTGCCGGCGGACCAGCCCGTTGAGCGTGCCGTTGAGGCCGCGGACGAGCGCCTGCCGCCCGCCGACCAGGCCGCGCATGGACGGCGTCAGCGCGCGGTCGGCGCCGATGAGCCACTCGGCGTGGAACTCGACCGGCACGTCGTGCGCCGGATCCAGGGACCGCACCGTCTTCACGACCTCGCGGCGGGTCCAGCGGTAGACGTGGTTGGGCGTGCCGGTGCCGTCGACCCCGCCGGTGGAGCCGCCGCCGTCGCGCACCGCGTCGTGCTCGTAGACGCCCGCGAGCCCGAGCCGGCAGGCCAGCCGCATGAGCGGCGAGTCCTGGTTCTCGACGGCCACCACGGTCCTGCGCGCCAGCCGGTACATCTCGGCCAGCGCCTGGTGCGGGCGCGAGCAGTGGTGCAGGCCGGCGTGCCCGATGACGTGGTCGAAGCTCGCGTCGGGCAGGTCCATCGCGTGCGCGTCGCCCGCCCGGCCGCCGTGCAGCCGGCTCGACGGCGAGTCCGGCGCGAGGTTGTTGAACGTGCAGTTCTCCAGCCCCAGCTCCGCGGCGACGGCCTGGTCGAACTCACCGGCGAACTGGACGAGCACCGTGTCCGTCCGCCCGATGACCCCGGAGGCGATCAGCCGCCCCAGGATCGTCGCGTACGCACCGCTGCCGGCCTCGGCCATCACTTACCCCCTGCGTCACGCCGGGCGTCGGTGTAGACGCCCAGCAGGTCGTCGATCCAGGTGCCGGTCGAGAACCGCGTCTCGTACGCGGCCCGGCAGCGCGCCGCGAGCCGGTCGCGGTCGCGGTACACCCCGTCCAGCGCCGCGGCGAGCGCGGCCGTCGTCGGGGCGCGGTCCACCACGGCCCCGGTCCCCTGCGCCGCGACGTCGTCGGCGGCGCCGTTGCCGGCCCAGGCGACGGCCGGCACGCCGGCCGCGAGGGCCTCCACGTAGGTCAGGGGCGGCCCGGCCTCGGCCCAGAGGCTCGGCACGACCAGCCCGGTGTAGCGGCCGAGCAGCGCCCGGACCTCGGCGTTCGTCCGCCCGCCCAGCAGGCGCACGGTCGGCGGCAGGGCGCGGGCCCGCAGGTCGGCGGCGAGCTCGCCGTCGCCCACGACGTCGAGGTCCACGCCGTCGGGCCACACGTCGAGCAGCTCGCGGACGCCCTTCTCCGCGGACAGCCGGCCGACGAACAGCCAGCGCGGCCGGGCCGGCGGCACCGACGCGGCGGGCGCGACGTCGGGCACCGCGTTGGGGACGACGGCGAAGCGGGCGCGGTCCACCCCGGCCGCGACGTACTCGTCGACGACCCGGTGCGAGATGGCCACCAGCCGGTCGGCGCGCCGGACCACCGGGTGCGCGGCCGCGCCGCGGCGCCCGGCGACGGCCAGCGGCAGGGTGGCGACGCGGGACTGCTGGAAGCAGGCGTGCCGCACGCCCGCCCACGGGTCGGTGCGGCAGTCGGTGCAGCGCCGGCCGTCGCGCAGCAGGGTCCCGGCGGCGCACAGCGGCCGCAGGTTGTGCAGCGTGGCGACGAGCGGTCCCGGCCAGCGCCCGAGCCAGCGGGTGCCGAAGTTGGGGAACAGGTTGTGCACGTGGACCACGTCGGGCCGCACCCTCCGCAGCTCGGCGGTCGGGTCGGGGCCGATGCCGGTGACGGTCGTGGCGGCGGCCTCGAGCCGGTAGCCGGGCCGCCGTCCCCGCTCGTCGTTGGACTGGGCGACGAGGGTGACCTCGTGCCCGGCGGCGCGCAGGGCGTCGACCTGCGCCCGGACGACGACGTTCTCCCCACTGGGCACGTGCTCGTGGTGGAAGCTGTGGACGAGGGCGACCCTCATGCCGGTTCCCCCACGGCCGCCGGCTCGGCCGCCCGCGGGCGCACCGGCTGCGGGGGCCGCCCGGCCAGCCGCTCCACCCAGTCCACGTAGGCCGCGCGCGCGGCCCGCTCGTGCAGGACGTCGCGGGCGAAGGCCTGCCCCCGCAGCCCCGACGCCGACGCCACGGCCCGGTCCCCGGAGATGTCGAGCACCGCCTGCAGGAGGACGGCCGGGTCCCCCGGCGCCACCTGCACGCCGGCGCCGGAGGCGGCGACCTCCGCGCTCCCGGCGCTGTGCGGCGAGCTGGCGGCCACGACCGGCCGGCCGGCGGCGAAGTAGGAGGTGAGCTTGCTGGGGACACACATCTCGGCGATCCCGGGCCGCTCGTTGAGGACGAGGACGTCGGCGGCCTGCAGGGCCGTCTCGAACTCGCCGTCGGGCAGCGGCGCGAGGAACTGCAGGGTGGGCAGGTCGCCGGCCAGCGCGGCGAGGGCAGGGCGCTGGTGGCCGTCGCCGAGGAGGACGAAGCGGACCGGCAGCCTGCGGGCGTGGGCGAGCCGCGCCGCCTCGACGACGTTCTCGAGGCCCTGCTTGGCGCCCATGTTGCCGGCGTGCAGGGCGACCACCTCGTCCGCGCGCCAGCCGTGGGCCCGGCGGAGCGCGGCCGGGTCTCCGGTGGCCCGCCCGACGTGGGTCCAGTTGCGGATGGTGGTGATGCGGCCGGCGTCGACGCCGAGCCGGACCAGGGAGGAGCGGAAGGTCTCGTGGATGGCCGCGACGCCGTCGGCACCGCGCAGCAGCCGCCGCTCCAGTGCCGCGGTGGCGCGGGCCTCTCGGCCGCTGAGCAGCCCGGCCTCGACGACGGCGCGGCTGTAGAGGTCCTGCACGACGACGCCGACGGCGGTCCGGCCCGGTGCGCGCCACCGCAGCGCCGCGGCGACACCGAGCAGCGCCGGGCTGACGGCCAGCACGACGTCCGGGCGCCGGACGCGGGTCACCGCCGCGCGCGCCGCGAAGACCGCCTCCATGGCGATCCGGCTGCGGCCCGAGGGGCGGCGGGGCACGGGGTGTGGCACGCGGGTGAGGCGGACCGCTCCGTCGCGGCCGGAGCTGCGCCGACGGGGGTGCCCCTCGGCCACCTCCCACTGCGGGTAGTGGGGCAGGCCCGTGACGACGTGGACGTCGTGGCCGGCGTCGGCGAGGAAGCGCGCCGTGCCGGTGGTGTAGGGCGCGATGCCGGTGGACTCGGGTGCGTAGTTCAACCCGAGGACCAGGACCTGCAGCGGCCCGGTCACCGGACGGCCCTCTCGGCCGGCCGGCGGCCGGCCGTGGACGGGGCACAGACGCCCATCGTGGATCCCCCCCTCGGTCGGGAGGACGCGGGTCCTCCCGCAGGGGTCATCCGACGACCACCTGCACCGGGTCAGGAGTCCAACACGGGGGCCTGACCTGGGGCATCACCCGAACGGGCAGGGTGCTCAGAGGGGTCGGACGGTCCCCAGGAGGTGGTCGACGCCGGTCGTGGAGGCCCGCACCGCGAGGTCCCGGCCACCACCGGCCGGCGCCGTCGCGAGGACGACGGTCGAGGGCAGCAGCAGCGGCCTGCGGAAGCCGACGTCGACGGTCACGGCGTCGGGCAGCCGGCCCGACAGCGCGGCCAGCGCCCGCGCCTCGACCCACATCCCGTGCGCGATCGCCCGCGGGAAGCCGAACGCCCGCGCGGTGACCGCGGAGAGGTGGACGGGGTTCACGTCGCCGGAGACGCGGGCGTAGCGGCGGCCGGCGTCGCCGGGCACCCGCCAGCGGATCGTGCCGGACGGCAGGTCGCCGACGGCGACCTCGACGTCGGAGGCCGGCGCCCCCTCCGGCGCCCGCGCCCCGCGCGCCAGGTAGGTCGAGCGGCCGCGCCACACCTCGGCACCGCCGGCCGACACCGACGCGCACAGGTCGACCGTCGCGCCCCGCGGGTGGGCGGCGAACCGCTCGGCCCACACCTCCAGGTCGAGCGCCTCGCCCGGCCCGATCGGCCGCAGCGCGTCGATCCGGTTGCGCACGTGCACCAGCCCCGGCAGCGCCAGCGGGAAGGCGCGGTCGGCCATCAGCGCGACCTGCAGCGGGAAGCCGAGCAGGTGCGGGAACGTCACCGGCAGCGCGTTCCCCAGCGGGAACCGGCAGACGCGGGCGTAGGCGGCCACCTCGGCGAGGTCCACGGTCACGCCGCGGCGGGCCAGCCGGGTGTCGGGCAGGCTCCCGCCGCGGCCCCGGGCGGTGAGCGCGGCCCTCGCGAACAGCGGCGCCATCGACGGCGCCGCGTCCAGCACGGTCACCGTCAGGCGCCCAGCATCGACTGGCCGCACACCCGCACGACCTGGCCGTTCACCCCGGCGGCCGTGGGCTGCGACAGCCAGGCGATCGTCTCGGCGACGTCGACCGGCAGGCCGCCCTGCTGCAGCGAGTTGATGCGGGCGCCGACCTCGCGGGTGCCGAAGGGCATCCTCGCCGTCATCTCGGTGACGATGAACCCCGGCGCGACGGCGTTGACGGTCGCGCCGCGGCCGGCGAACTCCGGCGCCCACGCCCGCACCATGCCGATGACGCCGGCCTTCGAGGCCGCGTAGTTCGTCTGCCCGCGGTTGCCGGCGATGCCCGACTGGGAGCTCACGCAGACCACCCGCGCGCCGGGCCGCAGCACGCCGTCGGCGTCGAGCAGCGCCCGGGTGAGGTCGAGCTGGGCCTGCAGGTTGACCGCCATGACCGAGTTCCAGCGGGCGGCGTCCATGTTGACGAGCAGCTTGTCCCGGGTGATCCCGGCGTTGTGGACGACGACGTCGACCCCGCCGTGCCGCTCGCGCAGGTGGGTGACCAGCCGCCCCGCGGCGTCGGAGGCGGTGATGTCGAGCTGCACCGCGGTCCCGCCGACCTCGTTGGCGACCCGGGCGAGCGCCTCACCGGCCGCCGGGACGTCGACGGCGACGACGTGCGCGCCGTCGCGGGCCATCACCCGGGCGATCGCGGCACCGATGCCGCGCGCCGCTCCGGTGACGACGGCGACCTTCCCGGCCAGCGGGCGCAGCGCGTCCTCCTCGGCCGGGACCTCGGCGGCGCCCAGGGTGAGCACCTGGCCGTCGACGTAGGCCGAGCGCCCGGACAGGAAGAACCGCAGCGGGCTCGCGACCGAGGCCTCGGCACCCTCGGGGACGTACACGAGGTTCGCCGTCGAACCGGCGCGCAGTTCCTTGGCCAGTGAGCGCACCAGGCCCTCGAGCGCCTGCCGCGCCGCGGCCTGCGCCGGGGAGCCGGCGTCGGCGGGTGGGTCGGCGAGCACGAGCACGCGGCCGGTGGGGCGCAACCGCGTGACGGCCGGCGCCAGCAGGTCGTGCGCGACGGCGAGCTGCCCGGGGCCGGTCACGCCGGTGGCGTCGAGGACCACGGCGGCGGGGTGCTCGCCGTCGTCGCTGCCGTCGGGCGCCAGCACGGCGACGCCGGCGTCGCGGAGGACGGCGGTCAGCGTCTCCCGCAGCCGTCCCTCCCCCGCCGAGCCGACGAGGGCCGGGCCGGGCAGCAGCGGCTGCCCGGGCTCGTACCGGCGCAGCACGGCCGGGCGGGGCAGGCCGAGCTGCTCGGCGAGGGCCGACCCGACGCCGGAGTTGGCGAAGGTCGTGTACCAGTCGCTCACGGACGCACTCCTCTTCGGGGGCCTTCGTCGGGATGAAGGCCGCTGGGTCAGGACTCGAGGATCGCGACGACGCCCTGGCCGCCGGCCGCGCAGACGGAGATCAGCCCGCGCTTGCCGGGGCCGGCCTCGTGCAGCTGCTTGGCCAGCGAGGCGACGATGCGGCCGCCGGTCGCGGCGAACGGGTGCCCGGCCGCCAGCGAGGAGCCGTTGACGTTGAGCCTGTCCCGGTCGATGGCGCCGAGCGGGGCGTCGAGGCCGAGGCGCTCCTTGCAGAACGCCGGGTCCTCCCAGGCCCTGAGCGTGGCGAGGACCGTGGAGGCGAAGGCCTCGTGGATCTCGTAGAAGTCGAAGTCCTGCAGGCTCAGGCCGTTGCGGGCGAGCACCACCGGCATCGCGTAGGCCGGCGCCATGAGCAGGCCCTCGCCCCCGTGGACGTGGTCGACGGCGGCGGTCTGCGCGTCGACGAGGTGGGCGAGCACGGGCAGGCCGTGCTCGGCGGCCCACTCGTCGGAGGACAGGAGCACGGCCGAGGCGCCGTCGGACAGCGGCGTCGAGTTGCCGGCGGTCATCGTGGCGCCGGGGTGGTCCGTGCCGAAGACCGGCTTGAGCCGCGCCAGCTTCTCCACGGTCGTGTCCGGCCGCAGGTTCTGGTCGCGGGTCAGACCCAGGTAAGGCGTGACGAGGTCGTCGAGGAAGCCGCGGTCGTAGGCGGCGGCCAGGTTGCGGTGCGAGCGGACGGTGAGCTCGTCCTGCTCCTCCCGGCCGATCCCCCACTCCCGGGCGGTGATCGCCTGGTGCTCGCCCATGGCCAGACCGGTGCGCGGCTCGGCGTTGCGCGGGATCTCCGGCACCAGCTGGCCGGGGCGCAGGCCGCGCAGCGCCGCCAGCCGCTGGCCGAGCGTCTTCGCGGAGTTCAGCCGGATGAGCACGCGGCGCAGGTCCTCGTGGACGGCGAGCGGCGCGTCGGAGGTGGTGTCGACGCCGCCGGCGATGCCGGACTCGACCTGCCCGAGGGCGATCTTGTTGGCGACCAGGACGGCGGCCTCGAGGCCGGTGCCGCAGGCCTGCTGGACGTCGTAGGCCGGCGTCGCGGCCGACAGCCTGGACCCGAGCACCGACTCGCGGGTGAGGTTGAAGTCCCGGGAGTGCTTGAGGACGGCGCCGGCGACGACCTCGCCCACCTGCTGCCCCTGCAGGCCGAAGCGGGCGACCAGGCCGTCGAGCGTCGCGGTGAGCATGTCCTGGTTGGACGCCTGCGCGTAGGCGGAGCCCGACCGGGCGAACGGGATGCGGTTGCCGCCGAGGACGGCGGCCCGGCGGGGCTGGGGCGAGCTCATCGGTGGACCTCCGGGGTCACGGGACGCCATCGGCGCTACGAGGGCCGCACGTGGTGGCCGGTACCGACGGTACACGGTACTGTCGGTTACATGAAAGGCGAGACGGCGTCCCGGCGGCGCGACCGCCGGGACTCGAGGTGGGACGAGCACCGCCGTGCGCGCCGCGAGCAGCTGGTCGACGCCACCGTCGCCGCCGTCGGCAAGCACGGCGCGGGCGTGGGCATGGACGAGATCGCCGCGGAGGCGGGGACGAGCAAGACCGTCGTCTACCGCCACTTCGCCGACCGCAGCGAGCTCTACGTCGCCGTCTGCAACCGCGTGGCGGCCCAGCTCACCGAGAAGCTGCGCGCGGCGATGACCAGCACCGGCCACCCGCGCGGGATGGTCGCGGCCGCGGTCGAGACCTACCTGGCCTTCCTCGAGGCCGACCCCGAGCTCTACCGCTTCGTCGTCGCCCACCCGCTGCTGGACCGGCCGGTGGACGCCGACCCGGTCAGCACGCTGTCCGACCTGGTCGGCGCCGAGGCCGCGGCGCTCGTGGCCGTCGCCCTGCGGCAGGCCGGCCGCGACGACGCCGCCGCCGCGCCCTGGGGCCACGGCCTGGTCGGCCTGGTCCGCGCCGCCGCCGACTGGTGGCTGCGCGCCGAGCGTCCGATGCCCCGGGCCGACCTCGCCGCCCACCTCACCGAACTCGCCTGGGCCGGGCTGCGCGGCCTGGTCCCCGACGACACCGTCCACCCTCCCGAGGAGAACGAGTGACCTCCACCCTGCCCCGCACCGTGGACCCGGCCTGCCTGCAGGAGGTCCTCGACGGACGGTGGGCGCACGTGCGCCGCGACGCCCGGGAGCAGCTCGGCGACCCGGAGTACGCGCCGGTCTACGGCGAGTCGGTGCAGGAGGCGCGCGAGCGGGTCACCCGGCTGGCCGGGGAGCTGGCCGCCACCGGCCGCGTCGGCCTGGGCTTCCCGAAGGAGTACGGCGGCGAGGCCGACGCCGGCGGCTCGGTGACCTCGATCGAGATGCTGGCCTACGGCGACCTGTCGCTGATGGTCAAGGCCGGCGTCCAGTGGGGGCTGTTCGGCGGCGCCGTCCAGCTGCTCGGGACCAGGCGCCACCACGACGCGTACCTGCCCGACATCATGAGCTTCGCGCTGCCCGGCTGCTTCGCCATGACCGAGACCGGCCACGGCTCCGACGTCCAGCAGCTGCGCACCACGTGCACCTACGACCCCGACACGCGGACGTTCGACCTGCACACCCCGCACGAGGCCGCGCGCAAGGACTACATCGGCAACGCGGCGAAGGACGGGCGGATGGCGGTCGTCTTCGCCCAGCTGGTCACCCAGGGGGAACCGCGCGGCGTGCACGCCTGGCTGGTGCCGATCCGCGACGAGGACGGCAACCCGGTGCCCGGGGTCACCATCGGCGACGACGGCCCGAAGGCCGGCCTGCTCGGCGTCGACAACGGCCGGCTCACCTTCGACCACGTCCGCGTGCCGCGGGAGATGCTGCTCGACCGCTACGGCCAGGTCGCCGAGGACGGCACCTACACGTCGAGCATCGAGAACGAGACCCGCCGCTTCTTCACCATGCTCGGCACCCTGGTCCGCGGCCGGGTGAGCGTGGGCGGCTCGGCCGGCTCGGCGACCCGGATGGCCCTCGACATCGCCGTCCGCTACGGCGACGTCCGGCGCCAGTTCGCCGCCCCCGGCCGCGACCGGGAGATCGTGCTCAACGACTACCTGGTCCACCAGCGCAAGCTGCTCCCCGCCCTGGCCACCTCCTACGCGCTGGCGTTCGCGCAGGAGGAGCTGGTCGGCACGATGCACGACGTCCAGACGGCGGTGCACGAGCACGGCGAGGCGGTCGACGAGGCCGCCCAGCGCGAGCTGGAGTCCCGCGCCGCCGGGCTCAAGGTCGCCAACACCTGGCACGCCACCCGCACCATCCAGACGTGCCGCGAGGCCTGCGGTGGTGCCGGCTACCTGGCGGAGAACCGGCTGCCGCAGCTCAAGGCCGACACCGACGTGTTCACCACGTTCGAGGGCGACAACACCGTCCTCCTGCAGCTGGTCGCCAAGGGCCTGCTCACCGGCTACCGGGACGCCTTCGGCTCCCTCGACGGCTGGGGCCGGGTCGCCTTCGTCGCCGACCTGGTCCGCGAGGCCGTCCTCGAGCGGACGGCGGCCCGCGGCCTCATCGCCCGGCTGGTCGACGCCGTTCCCGGCCGCGACGACGACGTCCCGCTCCGGGACCGCGGCTGGCAGCTGCGGATGTTCGAGTTCCGCGAGAAGCACACGCTCGAGGGCGCCATCCGCCGGCTGCGCCGCAACGCCGCCACGGCGTCGTCGCCCACCCACCCGATGGAGCCGTTCGCGGTGTTCAACAGCGTCCAGGACCACGTGCTGCGCACCGCGCAGGCGCACGTCGACCGGATCGTGCTGGAGGCGTTCGTCGCCGGGATCGAGCGGGCCGCCGACCCGGGCGCGCGGGCGCTGCTCGACACGCTGTGCGACCTGTACGCGCTGTCGACGATCGAGGCGGACAAGGGCTGGTTCCTCGAGCACGGGCAGCTCACCGCGGCCCGGTCCAAGGCGCTGACCGGCACGGTGAACGCCCTGCTCGGCGAGCTGCGGCCGCACATGGTGACGCTCGTCGACGGCTTCGGGATCCCGCACGTGTGGAAGAACGCGGCGATCCTCGAGGAGGAGGCGGGCCGCCAGGAGGCGATGCACCGGGAGGACACGGCCGCCCAGGACGCCCGCCTGCGGGCCGCCGGTGACACGGCCCCCGGCGGCAGCCGCGACGACACCGCCACCTCCGTGGACGTGCCCCCGGGTCAGTGATCCGGAACGGACCGGGTGGGGCGACTGCCCGCCCGGTCCGGTCCTGGCGGGAGGATGGGCGTTCGTGAGCACCCTCGCCGCGGCCGCCGAGACGCTGCGGATCCCCGCCGCCGTCGACCTCGCCGCGATCGTCGTGGGCGCGCTCACCGGGGGCCTGCTCGCCGCGCGCGAGGGCTTCGCCGTCTCCGGTGTCCTGCTGCTCGCCGTGAGCGGCGGGCTCGGCGGCGGCCTGATCCGCGACGTCCTGCTCGCCTCGGGCCCGCCGGTGGCGCTGACCAACCGCGCCTACCTGCCCACGGTCGCCATCACCGCGATGGTCACCTTCTACTTCTCCGGCTGGCTGTCCCGGCTGACCCGCCTGCTCGTGGTGCTCGACGCGGTCACCCTGGGCCTGTTCACCGTGATCGGCGCGCAGAAGGCCCAGCTCGCCGGCCTGCCCAGCGCCTCGGTCGTCTTCATCGGGACCCTGACGGCGGTCGGCGGGGCGGTGATCCGCGACGTGCTGCTGGCCCGGCGCGCCGACATCGTGCAGCCGGGGCCCTACAACGCCGTCGCCGCGCTGCTGGGCGCCACGGCGCTCACCGTGCTCGCCGGCCCGCTCGGCCTCGCCCCGATCCCCGTGGCGCTGGTGGTGATCGTGCTGGTCGCGGTGCTGCGGGTGCTGTCGGTGTGGCGCGGCTGGGAGGCGCCGGTCGCCGTCGACCTGCCCGACCGGGCCCGCCAGCGGCTGAGCCGCGACCGGTCCGGGCGGCCGGACGGCAGACGCCGGGCGCTGCGCCGCCGGGTGCGCTGAGGGAGCGGCGCCAGCAGGATGGGCGGCATGCCCGAGCGCGAGCACGACGTCGTCCTCTTCGGGGCCACCGGCTTCGTCGGCCGCCTGGTCGCCGCCTACCTGGCCCAGGCCGCGCCGCCGGACCTGCGGATCGCACTGGCCGGCCGCTCGCGGGAGAAGCTGGTCGCGGTCGCCGGCGGCCTGCCCGCCTCGTCGCGGCACTGGCCCCTGGTCGAGGCCGACACCGGCGACCCGGCGTCGGTGACCCGCATGGCGGAGAGCACGCGCGTGCTCGTCACCACGGTCGGGCCCTACCAGCGCTACGGCCTGCCGGTCGTGGAGGCCTGCGCGCGGGCGGGCACGCACTACGCCGACCTCACCGGCGAGGTGCTGTTCGTGCGGGAGGCCATCGACCGCTGCGACGCGATCGCCCGGGAGACCGGCGCCCGGCTGGTGCACGCCGCCGGCTACGACTCCATCCCGTCGGACCTGTCGGTGTTCCTCCTGGCCGAGCGGGCCCGCCAGGACGGCGCCGGCGGGCTCACCGACGTCCGCCTCGTGGCCACTGTCCGCGGCGGGGTCAGCGGCGGCACCGTCGACTCGATGCGCGCGCAGGTCGAGTCCATGGCGACCGACCGCACGCTGCGGAAGGTCATCGGCGACCCCTACGCCCTCTCCCCCGACCGGGCCGCCGAGCCCGCCACCCGCCAGCCCCCGGACGCCATGCCCCCCGCGCTGGCCGCCGAGGGCCGGTGGACGGCGCCGTTCGTCATGGCGCCGTTCAACACCCGCATCGTGCGGCGCAGCAACGCGCTGCAGGAGTGGGCCTACGGGCGCGGCCTGCGCTACGGCGAGTCGATGAGCACCGGCCGTGGCATCCCCGGCGTCCTGACCGCCGCCGGCGTCACCACCGGCCTGGCGGCTGCCTTCGGCGCGATGGCGTTCGCGCCGACGCGCGCCCTGCTCGACCGCGTGCTGCCCGCGCCCGGCAGCGGGCCGAGCGAGTCGGCCCGGGAGAGGGGCTTCTTCCGGATGATCGTCGACGCCGACACCGAGAGCGGGCGGCGCTACCGCGCCACCGCGGCCGGGAAGGGCGACCCCGGTTACGCGGCGACGTCGGTCATGCTCGGCGAGGCCGCGCTCGCGCTGGCCCTCGACGAGGACCGGCTGCCGCGGCGGGCGGGGTCGCTGACCCCCTCGACGGCGCTGGGCAACGTGCTGGTGGAGCGGCTGCGCGCCGCCGGGCACACCTACGAGGTCACGGCCCTGTAGGGGCTGTCGCCGGGGAGTGGGGCCCGGAGGGTCCCGCGAGGAGGCGACGAAGGGGCTCAGCGACGCCGGGGACGGCTCCCGGCCGCGGTGCGGTCCGGGAGGACCGCAGTGTCACCGGACACGGACGGCGAGCAGCGCGACGTCGTCCTCGGCGCCGGGCAGGAACATCCGCCCGAGCACGCGGTCGCAGAGCTCGTCGAGCGGCAGGTCGCCGTACTCCTCCAGGGCGGCGACCAGCGCGGCGGTGCCGGCGTCGAGGTCGCGGTCGCGGCGCTCGACGAGGCCGTCGGTGAACAGCAGCACCGTGCTGCCGCGGGGCAGCCCGCAGGAGTGGTCGGTGCGCGGCCGGGCCGGGTCCACACCCAGCAGCAGGTCCGCCGTCCCCGGGTCGAGGACCCGCACGCTCTCGCCGGGCAGCACCAGCACCGGCGGCGGGTGGCCGGCGCTCGACCAGCGCAGCACCGCCTCGTCCCCCGTGCCGTCCCCCGCGCCCTGCTCGAGCCGGGCGACCACCGCGGTGGCCATCGCGTCCAGGGCCAGCCCGGCGGCCGCGCGGTCGAGCCCGGCCAGCACCTGCGCCGGTGAGCCGCCGCCGGCGTAGCCGATGCCCCGGAGCAGGCCGCGCAGCTGGCCCATCGCCGCCGCGGCGTAGCGGTCGTGCCCGACGACGTCGCCGATCGCGAGCACGACCGCCCCACCGGGCTCGACGAACGCGTCGTACCAGTCGCCGCCGATCTCGGCGCCCTCCGAGGCCGGCACGTACCGGACGACGATCTCGCAGCCCTCGGGCCGGGGCGGCGCGGTGAGCATGCTGTGCTGCAGGGCGTCGGCGAGGTCGCGCTGCTGCTCGTACAGCCGGGCGGCCTGCAGCGCCAGCCCGGCGCGGCGGCCGACCTCGACCGCCGTCTCGATCTCACCCGGCGTGTGCGGGCCGCGCTCGGCTCCGTTGGCGGTGCCCAGGGCGCCGATGACCCGTCCCGCCGCCACCAGCGGCACGATCAGCGCCGAGCGGGGCTCCAGCCGCAGCAGCGTCTCCCGGTCGGCGAGGTCGGGGAGGGAGCGCGCGATGCGGTCCGCGTCGAGCTCCGGCAGGACCAGCGGCCGCCCGGTGCGCGTGACCACCCGCGCGGCGTGCTCGTCGCTCATGCCCCGGGTCATCGCGTGCACGTAGTCGGCGACGTCGGCGCGGCGGGCCGGGTCGCGGTGCGCCCAGGCCACCTCCTGCAGCCGGCCCTGCTCCTCGGTGACGACGATCCAGCACCAGTCCGCGAGCGCGGGCACGACGATGTCGGCCAGCCGGTCGAGCTGCTCACCGATGTCGAGGCTGCCCGAGAGGACCCGGCCGGCGTCGGCCAGCAGCTGCAGCCGCTGGTTGGCCTCGGCCATCGCGGCGACGGCGGCGGCCCGCTCGTCCTCCGACCGCAGCCGGGAGACGCTCAGCGCGATCTGCGCGGTCAGGGCCTCGAGCAGCTCGACGTCGTCGGCGGCGAAGGCGTGGTCGGTGTCCCAGGTGACCACGAAGCTGCCCAGCGGCCGGCCCTCCACCTGCAGCGGCAGCGCGGCGATCGCCCGCAGGCCCAGCGCGGCACCGACCTCGGCCATCCGCGGGAAGCGGGCGACGGCCTCGTCGAGGTCGGCGAACAGGAGCCGCTCACCGTGCCGGGCGGCGTACTGGGTGGGCAGCTCGTCGTCGAGCTCGACGACCACCGCGTCGAGCGGCAGGTCCACCTGTGCCTCGGCGGCCGCGGCGGCGACGGTGTCGGCCAGTCCGCGGGCGAGGTGCACGCGCAGCAGCCCGGTGCCGTCGAGGACGGCCAGCGCGCTGGAGAAGGCCCCGAGGACCCGGGCGCCGCGCAGCGCGATCTCGGCCAGCTCCGCCGGCGCGGTGGCGTTGGCCAGCTGGGCGGCGACCTCCGCGACGGCGGCGGCCCGCTGCACGGCGGCCATCCGGCGGGCGGCCTCGGCCCGGGCATCGGTGACGTCCACGACCGTGCCCAGCACCCGCACCCGCTCACCGCGCACGTCGCGCACCACCCTGCCGCGGGACACGGTCCACCGCACCGTGCCGTCGGCGTGCAGGGCGCGCGCCTCGACGGCGTACTCCCCGGGACCGGCGAGCGCCTCGGCCATGGCGGTCCGCACGGCCTCGTGGTCGTCGGCGTGGATCCGCTCGGCGAGCATGCTGTCGAGGTCGGTGATCTCCAGGGGCCCCTCGATGCCGTGCACCGCCGCGCAGCGCTCGTCCCAGTGCAGCACGCCGTTGCGCAGGTCGTACTCCCAGATCCCGACCGCGCTGGCCTCCAGGGCGACGTCGAGCCGGGCGAGGGAGGCACCGATCGCCGAGCGCGCGGCGGCGAGCTCCAGCTCGGCGACCACGGCAGAGGCGAGGTGCTCGAGCAGCGCGACGTCGTCGTCCTGCCAGGTCCGCGGCGCGGGGTCGTAGACGGCGAGGGCGCCCACCACCCGGCCCGAGGCCGAGACCAGCGGCGCGCCGAGGTAGGCGACGACCTCGCCGGAGGTGACGGCGGACAGCCCGGCCAGCGTCTCGTCGGCCCGCGCGTCGGGCACGGCCAGCGCCCGGCCCTCGCGGACGATGCGCTCGGAGAAGGCGCCGGTGAGCAGCGCGCGGCCGCCGACGACGCCCGGCGGCAGGCCGTGCCCGCCGACGACGATGTCGCGGACGGTGAACAGCGTGACCTTCGCGTGGCCGGCACCGAGCAGCCGCGCCGCCAGCCCCGACAGCCTGTCGTAGGCCGCCGGGCCGGGCACCTCGACGAAGAGCCGGCGGGCGGCGGCGACGCGGTGCGGGTCCTGCAGGTCGTCGACGGCCGGGGACGGCTGGGGCACGGTCACGGCCCTCCTCGTCCGGACGCGGCCCGGACGGCCGCAGCCGACCATGCTGCCACGGGCGGCGGCCGGACGGACGGCGCCGTCCGCAGCCGCGCGGGTCGTCCCCGCCCGGGTGAGGCTCCCCGCCGGTGGGCTCGTGCCCGGGGAGCCGGGGGTCGATGGCCCGTCCCATGACGGGGATGCTGACGCGGCGGCTGCCGGACTGCCGCCCCCTGCTGTCCGACCCGGACGACCTCACGCTGGTGTTCCAGCCGATCGTCGACCTCGCGCGGGCCCGGGTGGCCGGCTACGAGGCGCTCTCGCGCTTCCCCGGCACCGCCGGCCCGGAGGTGTGGTTCGCCGCGGCCGCCGACGCCGGGCTCGCCGCCGAGCTCGAGGCGCTGGCCCTGCACAAGGCCCTGGCCGCCGTCCCCGACCTGCCGCCGGACACCTTCCTCACCGTCAACGTCGGCCCGCACCTGCTCGGCACCCGACCGGTGCAGGAGGCGCTCGCGACGCGGCCCGACCTGCGCCGCGTCGTCGTCGAGCTCACCGAGCACGCGCCCGTCTCCGACCTGTCCGCCCTGCGGGTGCAGGTCGCCGCGCTGCGCGCCCGCGGCGCGCTGGTCGCCCTCGACGACACCGGCTCCGGCTGGTCGGGTCTGCAGCAGCTGGCCGCCCTGCGCCCGCAGCTGGTCAAGCTCGACCGGTCCCTGGTGGCCGGCGTCGACAGCGACCCGGTGCGGATGGCCCTCGCCGAGATGGTCGGCGAGTTCGCCGGCCGCATCGACGCCTGGCTGCTCGCCGAGGGCATCGAGACCCGCGGCGAGCTGGCCGCGTTCTGCCGGATCGGCGTCCCGCTGGCGCAGGGCTGGCTGCTCGGCCGCCCCGGCCCGGGGTTCGCGCCGCTGGCCCCCGACGTCGCCGCGCTGGTCCGCGGGCACACCGCGCGCGCCCGGACGGCGTCGACCGTGGCGGGCCTGCTGCGCCCGGTCCGCCAGTCCGAGGTCACCGAGGCCTCCCCCGGCGTCCCCCCGGTCGTCCTCGTCGGGCCGCAGGGCGAGCCGCTGGCACTGCGGCTGGCCGACCCGCGCACCGGGCTGGCGCACACCGCCCCGGTCTCGCTGCGGGCGCACCCCACCGACGACGTCACCGCCACCCTGCACCGGGCGCTCACCCGCTCGCCGGCCCAGCGCTTCGACCCCGTGGTCTGCACCGACGCCTCCGGCGCCGTCCTCGGCCTGCTGCGCGTCGAGGACCTGGCCTCCGCGGCCGCCGCCCGATGACCCCGCCGCCGGTCCGGGGGAGCGGTCCGCACGACCCGGGAGCGACCGGTGGAGACCTCCGCCTGAAGGGACGTCGTCCCCCGCCGCACCGCCCGCTGCACCGCCGCTGACGACGGCGGGGTCCTCGGCCAGGTCGCCGGGCACGCCGCCGTCGACCACGGCCTCGCCGGGGTCGGTCCGGAGCCGGTCGCCGCCGGCTGCGCGCACATCCGCGCCGCCTGAGGCGCGGTCGCGCGGAGCGGCGATCCCCGAGCCGCCCCGCGGGAGCCTGGGACGGGTGGGACCGGGGTGTCGGCTGGGTGTGATCCGCCGCCTGGACTGGCCAGATGCGCCGTCGGCGTGTCACGGTGCCCCGGGCCGGCCCGTCCTGACGGGGACCGGTCCGTCCCGGGCGCCCGTCCGGGACGGCCGCCGCACCCCGCGGTCGGCACTCCCACACGGCGGCCCGCCGAGACCGCGCGGCCGCGACGTCCCGAGAGGAAACCCGTGAACAAGGCCGAACTCGTCTCCGCCATCGCCAAGCGCGCCGACGTCCCCAGCGCCACCGTGGACGCCGTCCTGAGCGGCCTGCAGGAGGAGCTCGTCGAGGCGATCACCCGCGGCGAGAAGGTCGCCGTCTCCGGCCTCATCACCGTCGAGCGCACCCAGCGGTCCGCCCGCACCGGCCGCAACCCGCAGACCGGCGAGTCGATCGACATCCCCGCGGCCAACACCGTCAAGGTGACCGCCGGCTCCAACCTCAAGAAGGCCGCCTCCAACGTCCCGGTCTGACCGGCGGGGACGCACCGACGTCCGGTCCGATCCGCGGTCGCCCCGCCGGGGCGGCGCCTGACCCGTGTGACCTCGCCCACGCAGCGTGGGTCAGGATGCGCGGGCAGGCGCCGCCCGAGGGCGACGGCGCCGGGACGGAGGAGCACGTGGCGAGCGGACTGACCCTGGACACCGACCCGGCCGAGGTCGGTCTCGACGCCGGCCGGCTGGACCGCCTGGACCGGCGGCTGACCCGCTGGGTCGACGACGGCCAGCTACCCGGCTTCCTCGTCACGGTGTCGCGGCACGGCCGGCTGGCGCACGTGGGGCGGTACGGCTCCCGCGACGTCGAGAACGGCCTGCCGGTCGAGGAGGACACCCGCTGGCGGATCTTCTCGATGACCAAGCCGGTGACCTCGGTGGCGGCGATGATGCTGTACGAGGAGGGGGCCTTCGAGCTCAGCGACCCGATCACCAAGTGGCTGCCGGAGTTCGCCGGGACCCGCGTCTACGTCGCCGGGTCGGCGCAGAAGCCGGTCACCCAGCCCCAGGTCGAGCCCATCCGCGTGTGGCACCTGCTCACCCACACGTCCGGGCTCACCTACGGCTTCCACCACGCCCACCCGGTCGACGCGATGTACCGCGCCATGGGGCACGAGTGGGGCACCCCGCCCGGCGTCGACTCGGCGGAGGCGTGCCGCCAGTGGGCCTCGGTGCCGCTGGTCTTCCAGCCCGGCTCGGAGTGGAACTACGGCGTCTCCACCGACGTCCTCGGCCGGCTCGTGGAGGTCGTGTCCGGGCAGACGCTCGACGTCTTCTTCCAGGAGCGGGTCTTCCGCCCGCTGGGCATGACCGAGACGTCCTTCGGCCTGCGGGAGGACGACGACGTCGCCTCGCTGGCCCGCCTGTACGCCGCCGTCCCGGGGGCGCCCGGCGGCCCGGCCACCGCGTTCGCGCCGATCGACGCGATGGGCGAGGCGGCGCACCGCAAGCCGACGTTCCTGTCCGGTGGCGGCGGGCTGGTGTCGACGGCGGGTGACTACCTGCGCTTCTGCGAGATGCTGCGCCGCGGGGGCTCGTTCGACGGCGGGCGGCTCCTGGGCCCGCGCACGCTGGCGCACATGGTCCGCAACCACCTGCCCGGCAACGCCGACCTGGAGACCTTCGGCCGGCCGCTGTTCGCCGAGACGCCGCTGCGCGGGGTGGGCTTCGGGCTGGGCTTCTCGATGGTGCTCGACCCCGCGCGCTACGGCGGCGTCGCCAGTGCCGGCGACTACAGCTGGGGCGGGGCGGCGTCGACGGCGTTCTACGTGGACCCGGTCGAGGACGTCGTCGTCAGCTTCTACACGCAGCTGCTCCCCTCGAGCACGCTGCCGATCCGCGCCTACCTGCGCGCCCTGGTCAACCAGGCGATCGTCACCTGAGGGCGCGCACTCCCGCGGACGTGCACCGTGCACGTCCGCGGGAGCGCCCGCCTCAGAGGTAGCGGCGGTAGACGACGGTGGCGACCATCGCCGGCTTCGTCTGGCCCTCGACCTCGACGGTGACGTCCATGTTCATCGCGATGCCGCCGTCGAAGGGCGTCGCGGACGCGAGCGCCGCGCCGGCGCGGACCCGGCTGCCCACCGGAACCGGCGAGGGGAAGCGCACCTTCTCGGTGCCGTAGTTGACGCCCATGCGGAAGCCGTTGATCTCCACGATCTCCGGCAGCAGCGACGGGATGAGCGACAGCGTCAGGTAGCCGTGCGCGACCGGGCCGCCGAAGGGGCTCTCCCTCGTCGCGCGCTCGACGTCGACGTGGATCCACTGGTGGTCCCCGGTCGCCTCGGCGAACTGGTCCACCTGCTCCTGGGTCACCTCGACCCAGCCGCTGTACCCGAGGTGCTGCCCGACGAGCCCCTGCACGCCCTCGACGCCCTCCACGGTGGTCTGCGCCATCGCCTGTCCTCCTGTGTCCTCGGTCCGTGTCGCTGGTGGTCTGGTTGGCTGACTCCACCACATCGGCGGGAACGGGGGCGACGGTGCTGCGACTGGGCCGGCTGGACGTGCCCGACGGCGGTCTGGTGGTCATGGCCATCGTGAACCGCACGCCGGACTCCTTCTACGACCGCGGCGCGACCTACGAGCTGGCCGCCGCGGTCGAGCGGGTGGACCGGGTGGTGGCCGAGGGGGCGGACGTCGTCGACGTCGGCGGGGTGAAGGCCGCGCCGGGCGCCGAGGTGTCCCCCGCCGAGGAGATCCGCCGCACCGTGGACCTCGTCGCGGCCGTCCGCGCGGCCCACCCGGACCTGCCGATCTCCATCGACACCTGGCGCGCCGAGGTCGCGCGCGAGGTCCTGGCCGCCGGGGCCGACGTCGTCAACGACGCGTGGGGCGGCGTCGACCCGGAGCTGGCGCACGTCGCCGCGGAGGCGGGTGCCGGCATCGTGTGCACCCACGCCGGCGGGCTGCCGCCCCGCACCCGGCCGCACCGGGTCGCCTACGACGACGTGGTCGCCGACGTCGTCGCGCGGACGACGGCGCTGGCCGAGGCCGCCGTCGCCGCCGGCGTGGACCGCGAGCGGGTGCTCGTCGACCCCGGGCACGACTTCGGCAAGAACACCCGGCACTCGCTGGAGGCCACCCGCCGCCTCGACGAGCTGGTCGCCACCGGCTGGCCGGTGCTGGTGGCGCTGTCCAACAAGGACTTCGTCGGCGAGACCCTCGACGTCCCCCTCGAGCAGCGGCTCACCGGCACGCTCGCGGCGACGGCGGTCAGCGCGTGGCTCGGCGCCCGGGTGTTCCGCGCCCACGACGTCGCCGCCACCCGCCAGACGCTGGACATGGTGGCCTCGATCCGCGGCGACCGTCCGCCCGCACGCACCACCCGCGGCCTGGCGTAGCGGCCGTCCGCGCACGATCAGCTGAGCTCGGCGTGGAGCGTCCTGGCTCACCGTCGGCAGTGAGCCAGGACGCGGCACGACCAGGTCACCTGATCGTGCCGCGTTACCGTCCGCGCATGGCCGCCACCGGGTTCCTCCCCGCCGACGAGCTCAACGCCCTGCTGCCGGGCACCCTCCCCGGGCTGCTCGGGCTGGCGGTCACCGCGCACGAGCCCGGCCGGCTCGAGGCCGCCCTCGAGGTCCGCCCCGACCTGCTCGCGCCCAACGGCTACCTGCACGCCGCGACCGTCGTCGCGCTCGCCGACACCGCCTGCGGCCTGGCCACCCGGGCGCTGCTGCCCGAGGGCGCGGCCGGCTTCACCACCATCGAGCTCAAGAGCAACTTCCTCGGCACCGCCCGCGAGGGGCGGGTGGAGACGGTCGCCACCAACGTCCACGCCGGGCGCTCCACGCAGGTGTGGGACGCCGTCGTCCGGTCCGGCGCCGGGAGGACGCTGGCGCTGTTCCGCTGCACCCAGTCGGTGCTGTGGCCGAGGTGACCCGCCAGTAACCCGCGAGTCGCGCGACACACGGCGGGTGTGAGACTGGCGCCACCCCGAACCCGAGGAGGAGCACAGTGGCTCTGGCCAGTCGTTATCCCGACGTCGCGATCCCCGACCAGTCGGTCCCCGAGTTCGTCCTCGCGGGCGGTGCCTCGCGTCCGGACGCGCCCGCCCTGGTCGACGGCCTGACCGGCGACTCGATCACCCACGGCCAGCTGGCCACCTACGTCGACCGCGTCGCGGCCGCGCTCGCCGCCCGCGGCCTGCGCAAGGGCGACGTCGTCGCGGTGCTGTGCCCGAACACCATGTGGTACCCGGTAGTGTTCCACGGCATCGCCCGCGCCGGCTGCGTGATGAGCCCGATCAACTCGCTCTACACCGCCCACGAGGTCGCCTTCCAGCTGAAGGACTCCGGCGCGAAGGTGCTCATCACCGTCTCGCCGTTCCTCGACCGGGCGCTGGAGGCCACCGAGCAGACGCCGGTCGACGAGGTGGTCGTCATGGACGGCGCCGAGGGCCACGCCTCGCTGCTCGACCTGATCAGCAGCGACGCCCCGTCGGTCGACGTCGACATCGACCCCGCCGAGGACCTGGTCACGCTGCCCTACTCCAGCGGCACCACCGGCCTGCCCAAGGGCGTCATGCTCACCCACCGCAACCTGGTGGCCAACGTCAGCCAGTCCCGCCCGCTGGTGGAGCTGCACGAGGGCGACGAGCGGATCATCGCCGTCCTGCCGTTCTTCCACATCTACGGCCTGACCGTGCTGATGAACCAGGGCCTGCAGTGGGGCGGCACCGTCGTCACCCTGCCGCGCTTCGACCTCGAGCAGTTCCTGCGCACCATCCAGGACCAGAAGATCACCCGTGCCTTCGTGGCGCCGCCCATCGTGCTCGCGCTGGCCAAGCACCCGATGGTCGACCAGTTCGACCTCTCCTCGCTGCGCAGCATCACCTCCGGGGCCGCGCCGCTGGACGAGGCGCTGGCCCAGGCCGCCCAGGACCGGCTGCGCAAGGGCGCGGCCGACGGCGTCGTCGTCGCGCAGGGCTACGGGATGACGGAGCTGTCGCCGGTCTCGCACACCACGCCCGACGCCACGCGGCTGCCCGAGGGTGTCACCGCCGTGCCGAAGGGGTCGGTCGGCCTGGCGCTGCCCAACACCGAGTGCCGGCTGGTCGACCCGTCGACGGGCGAGGACGCCGCGGCCGGAGAGCGCGGTGAGCTGTGGGTGCGCGGCCCGCAGGTGATGAAGGGCTACCTCAACAACCCGACCGCGACGGCCGACACCCTCGACGCCGAGGGCTGGCTGCACACCGGCGACGTCGCCATCGTCGACGAGAACGGTTGCTTCACCGTCGTCGACCGGGTCAAGGAGCTGATCAAGTACAAGGGGTACCAGGTGGCCCCGGCCGAGCTCGAGGCCGTGTTGCTCAACAACCCGGCCATCGCCGACGCCGCCGTGATCGGCGTCAAGGACGAGGAGAGCGGCGAGGAGCTGCCCAAGGCGTTCGTCGTCCGGGCGCCCGGCGCGGAGATCTCCGAGCAGGAGGTCATGGACTACGCGGGCAGCCGGCTCGCGCCGCACAAGAAGATCCGTGCGGTGGAGTTCATCGAGCAGGTGCCGAAGTCCGCGGCCGGCAAGATCCTCCGCAAGGACCTCAAGGCGCGCGCGTAGCGCCGCGGCGGGCCGGTCCCCTCGGGGGCCGGCCCGCTGTCGTCCCCGGCCTCACCACGGCAGGCCGAGGACGGCGTCGCGGGTGCGGGCGTGCCGCGCGCCCGCGAAGCGCAGGACCGTCCGGGCCGGCCGGGACGCGGTGCGCAGCACCCGGACCCGCTCGGCGGGGTGGCAGGCGTCGAGCAGCCACGGCAGCGTGAACAGCGCCTGACCGGCCGGCAGGGAGCGGCGGGCGGCCCGCACGAGCCGCTCCCGCTCGGCCGCGGGCACGTGCTCGTCGACCAGCGGGAGCACGCCGTCCTCCTCGGCGTCGAGGCGCGCGGCGACCAGGTCGGCGAGGTCGGTGAGCGCCACGGCCAGCGCCGGGGCGCCGGCGCTGACGTCGCGGGCGAACAGCGGCAGCGCCTGCCGGGCCCGCGCGAGCGCGGAGTCGAGGGCGGCGTCGCCGCCGGCGCGGCGCGGGTCCGGGGAGCCCCCGGGCAGCACGACCCGGGACAGCGCGGCCTCCAGCCCGCGGCGCAGCGCCGCGTGGGCCCGCACCTCGGCCAGCACCCGCGTGGTCCAGCGGACCAGCTCGCGCTGGCGGACAGGGCAGCACGGCTCGTCGAGGGCGACGCCGCTGAGGGCGTCGGCGACGACCCGCGTGCCGGAGCGCAGGGCCCGGTGCAGCAGGGCGTGGTCGGTCAGGTCGGTCACCGCGCCGCGGCCGGCGGGGGCGGGCGCGCGGCGGACGGGCGCGGGGGACGTCGTCGTCGTGGTCATGGCGGGAACGGTGCCGCCGGGCCCCTGCACGGCGCTTGTGGCCTGCTTGGAGCCGGGCGTGACGGCCGGCCCGGTCAGTGGCCGCCCGGCGGTCGCGCCGCCTCTCCGGCCGCGGTCGGCGGGACGCCGACGATCCGCTTGTACGCACGCGAGAAGGCGGCCTCGGACTCGTAGCCCAGGCGTCCGGCCAGCTCCCCCACCCGCGCGCCCTGCCCGAGGGCGACCGTGGCCAGGTGCATGCGCCAGCGGGCCAGGTGGTGCATGACCGGCTCCCCGGCCAGCTCGGTGAACCGGGCGGCGAACGACGAGCGCGACATCCGGGCCTCCCTCGCCAGCCGGGTCAACGTCCAGGCCGTCCCGGGCTCCCGGTGCAGCAGGGCCACCGCCTGCCCGACCTGGGGGTCGCGCAGGGCCCGCAGCCAGCCCGGACCGGTGGCGGCGGTGTCCAGCCACGTGCGGACGGCCTGGAGGACGACGACGTCGGCGAGCCGGGTGACCACCGCCTCGGCGCCCGGGCGGTCCTCGGCGGCCTCGTCCGTGAGGACCTGCAGCAGCAGCGGCAACCACCCGGTCCGGCGGGGGTCGCGCCCGTCGACGACCAGGACCGGCGGGAGCAGGTCGAGCAGGGGGGCCGCACCGGGCCGGGCGGGCTCGACCACCCCGCACACCATCGCCGCCGGGGCGCCGCCGCCGTCCAGCCGCAGGACCGAGTAGTGCTCGCCCAGCTGCTGCTGCGGCAGCAGGTCGGCCCGACCGGCGACCGGTGCCCCCGGTGCGCTGCGCAGCAGGTGCCCGCGACCGTGCGGGACCAGGGCGAGGTCACCCACCCCGAGCGTCCGCTGCTCGCCGTCGACCTCGAGCACGACGCTGCCGCGGGTGACGACGTGGAAGGCCATGCACCCGGCGAGGGCGGGCATCTCGACGCCCCAGGGCGCGGTCGCCTCCGACCGGCAGTAGAAGGTGCCGTGGACGCGGAGGTCGGCGAGCAGGTCGCCGACCGGGTCGACCGGCGTCCAGGGCCGGGCCGCGTCCCCGCCGCCGTCCTCCCCGCCGTGCCCGCCTGCGCCCACGGCACCAGCCTGCTGGCCCCTCCCACCGGGCGTCCAGGCATCCCGGACGAACGGGCACGGACGTCGGACGCACGGTCATGGGCCGGCGCGCTCCGGCCCGCCAGTCTCGGCAGCGACCGGCCACGTCGGCCGGCGGGACCGGGAGGAGCAGGGACGTGCGCGTGCTGGTGGTGGGGGCGACGGGTGGTTCGGGACGGGCGGCGGTCGAGGCGCTGACCTCGCGGGGACACGAGGTGACCGCGTTCGCGCGGCGGGCGGGCGCCGCGTACGCGGAGCGCGCCGGCATCCGGGCGGTGGACGGCGACGCGACGGTGCCGGAGGACGTCGACCGCGCCGTCCGGGGACAGGACGCGGTGGTGGTGACCCTGGGCATCAGCGAGCACCCGCTCCGGGTGCGGCTGCGCGGGAGCCGCGGCACCCCGATGGACGTGCGCTCGCGCGGCACGGCCGCGGTGGCCGCCGCCATGCGGGCCCACGGGGTCCCGCGCCTGGTCGTGCAGTCGTCCTACGGCGTCGGGACGACGCGGGAGTGGCTGCCGCTGTCCTCGCGGCTGGTGTTCGCGCTCCTCCTGCGTCCGCAGATCGCCGACCACGAGCGGCAGGAGCGGGTGGTGCGGGACAGCGGCCTGGACTGGACGATCGTCCAGCCGGTCTACCTCACCGACGGCGACGATCCGGCCGCGACCTCGCCGGACGGGGACGTCGCGGGCATGCGCGTCTCCCGCCGGGCGGTGGGCGGGGTGCTCGCCGACCTGGTGGCCACGGGAGGGGACGGCCGCTGCCTGGCGGTGTCCGGCGCCGCGGTCCCCTCGACCGGACCCGGTCTGCCGACGGTGGGGAGCGCGCGGGCCTCCTAGGGTCGGGGCATGCGTGCGGTGATCGCGAGCGGACCCGGCGGACCCGAGGTGCTCGGCTGGGGCGAGGTGCCCGACCCGGAGGCCGGCCCCGGCGAGGTCGTCGTCGACGTCGCCGCCACCGCGGTCAACCGGGCCGACCTCCTGCAGCGCGCCGGCAACTACCCGCCGCCGCGCGGCGCCAGCGAGGTCCTCGGCCTGGAGTGCAGCGGGATCGTCAGCGAGGTCGGCGAGGGCGTGACCGGCTGGAGGGTCGGGGACGAGGTGTGCGCGCTGCTCGCCGGCGGCGGGTACGCCGAGCGGGTCGCCGTCCCGGCCGGGCAGCTGCTCCCCCGCCCCGCCGGCGTGGAGCTGGCCACCGCGGCCGCGCTGCCGGAGGTCACCTGCACCGTCTGGTCGAACGTCTTCCAGCTCGCCGGCCTGCGCCGGGGTGAGGCGTTCCTCGTGCACGGCGGGTCCAGCGGCATCGGCACGATGGCCATCCAGCTCGCCGTGCGTGCCGGGGCGCGGGTGTTCACCACCGCCGGGAGCGCCGCCAAGCTCGAGTTCTGCCGCGAGCTCGGCGCCGAGGTCGGCATCGACTACCGCGACGAGGACTTCGTCGAGCGGGTGCGCGAGGAGACCGACGGCGCCGGCGTCGACGTCGTGCTGGACAACATGGGCGCGAGGTACCTGGCCCGCAACGTCGACGCGCTCGCCGTCGGCGGCCGGCTGGTCGTCATCGGCATGCAGGGCGGCACGCGGGCGGAGCTGGACCTCGGGAAGCTGCTGGCCAAGCGGGCGTCGGTGGCGGCCACGGCGCTGCGCTCGCGGCCGCCCGCGGGACCCGGGGGCAAGGCCGGGATCGTCGCGGCGGTCCGGGCTGAGGTGTGGCCCGACGTCGAGCGCGGGGTGGTGCGGCCGATCGTGGACCGGCGGCTGCCGATGTCGCGGGCGGCCGAGGCGCACCGCGTCGTCGAGGCCAGCGAGCACATCGGGAAGGTGCTGCTGCTGCCCGACTCCTAGAGCAGCGCGCCCCGCAGCGCCGCCACCGAGTCGATCACGTAACCGACCTCCTCGGCGGTGTTGTAGTGCGCCAGCCCGAGGCGGACGGCGCCGCCGAGCTCGTTGACCCCGAGCGCGTCGAACAGCTCGCGGGCGTAGAAGTCACCGTCCCAGGCGCAGATGCCCCGGCGGGACAGCTCGGCGGCCACCTGGCGCGGGCGCATGCCGGGCACGGTGAACGACAGGGTGGGCGTCGTGTGCTCGGGGAAGCCGACCACCTGCACGTGCCGCATCGCGCGCAGCGCCTGGTCCAGCCAGTCGAACAGCCCGCCCTCGTAGGCCGCGACCGCCGCCATCGACGTGCGCAGCCGGTCGCGGCGGCTGCCGGCGGCGTCCTCGCAGAGGCCGGCGAGGTGGTCGACGGCGGCGGTGACGCCGGCGTACAGCTCGAAGGGCGGGGTGCCGGTCTCGAAGCGGTCGGGCACCCGGTCGGGGGCGGGCGCCAGCCGGTCGGGCACCAGCTCGGCGAGCAGCGCGGGGTCGGCCACCACCGCGCCCACGTGCGGCCCGCACCACGTGTAGGCCGAGACGGCGACGAAGTCCGCCCCTAGCGCGGCCCGGTCGAGGAACACGTGCGGAGCCGCCTGGACGGCGTCGACGAAGACCAGCGCCCCGACGGCGTGGGCCCGGGCGGCGATCGAGGCGACGTCGGGCCGCGTGCCGATGGCGTTGCTGGCCGCGGTCACCGCCACCAGGCGGGTGCGCGGCGTGACGAGCTCGTCGTACTGCCACGTGGGCAGCTCGCCGGTCTCGATGTCGACCTCGGCCCACCGCACGACGGCGCCCACCTGCTCGGCCAGCTGCAGCCAGGGCCGGATGTTGGCGTCGTGGTCGAGGCGGCTGACCACCACCTCGTCGCCGTGGCGCCAGGTGCGCGACAGGGCGCGCGCCATCGCGTAGACCAGCGTGGTCGTGTTCGGGCCGAGGACGACGCCGGTGGACACCCCGCCGACGAGGTCGGCCACGGCGGAGCGCGCGGCGGCCACCAGGCCCTCGGTGCGCGACGACGACGGGAACACCCCGCCCCGGTTGGCCACCGGCACCCGCATGGCCGAGGAGACGGCGTGCGCGACGCTCTCCGGCACCAGCGTGCCGGCGGGCGCGTCGGTGTGCACGAACCCGTCGGAGAGGCCGGGGAACAGGCCGCGGACGCGCGCGACGTCCAGCCGTGGTTCCCCCGGGTGCATGCGGGCGACCCTAGTTGGCACGGTCACCGGCCTGCTCCGCGCGTTCGGCGGCCGGACGCGCGGGGCAGGATGGAGGGCATGACGGCACCCGGGAACGGCATGGAGCGTCCGCAGCAGGTCGTCGTCGTCGGTCCCGACGGGCGGCCGGTCGGCACGATGCCCGTGCCCGCCGGAGGCCCCGACGGCGACGGTGACGGCCCCCCTGGCATCGGCGAGATGGTCGAGCAGCCGGCCAAGGTCATGCGGATCGGCACGATGATCAAGCAGCTGCTCGAGGAGGTCCGGGCCGCGCCCCTCGACGACGCCAGCCGCAGCCGCCTGCGCGACATCCACGCCTCGTCGATCCGCGAGCTGGAGCAGGGCCTGGCCCCCGAGCTCTCCGACGAGCTGCGCCGGATCACCTCGCCGTTCAGCGACTCCGAGACCCCGTCGGACGCCGAGCTGCGGATCGCCCAGGCCCAGCTCGTCGGCTGGCTCGAGGGCGTCTTCCAGGGCATCCAGACGGCGCTGTTCGCCCAGCAGATGGCCGCCCGCGCGCAGCTGGAGGAGATCCGCCGCGGCCGGGCGCTGCCCGGTGGCACCGGCACCCCCGACGTCCGTCCCGGCGGCGGCCAGTACCTCTGACACCGCCGTCCCCCGGCCGCGGTGCGCCCGGGGGGACCACCAGCGCCACGGAGGCCACGACGACGGCGGCGCCGCCCCGGTGGGGACGGCGCCGCCGTGGTGCCGGGGTCAGACGGCGAAGCGGGCGACGGCGTCCTGCAGCTCACCGCTCATGCGGGCGAGCTCGGCCGCGGCGCGCTGGGCGTCGGCGACCCGGGCACCGGTCTGCTGCGTGCCGGCGGCCAGCCCGCCGATCGCGGTGGCGATGTGCCGCGAGCCGCCCGCGGCCTCGGCCACGTTGCGGTTCATCTCGTTGGTGGTCGCCGTCTGCTCCTCGACCGCCGCGGCGATGGTGGCCTGGAAGTCGTTGATCTCGCCGATGACGGCGCTGATCCGGCTGATCGCCTCGACGGCGCCGGCGGTGTCGGCCTGGATGGCCTCGACCCGGCGGGAGATGTCCTCGGTCGCGCGGGCGGTCTCCTGCGCGAGCTCCTTGACCTCGCTGGCCACGACGGCGAAGCCCTTGCCGGCCTCCCCGGCGCGCGCGGCCTCGATGGTCGCGTTGAGCGCCAGCAGGTTGGTCTGCTCGGCGATGCCGTTGATCAGCTTCACGACCGTGGCGATCTCCTGCGAGGAGTCGCCGAGCTTGCCGACCGTGCGGGTCGTCGTCTCGGCGACGTCCACGGCCTGACCGGCGACGCGGGCGGCCTCGGCGGCGTTGTGCGCGATCTCGCGGATCGCCGTCTCCATCTGCGAGGAGCCGGTGGCGACGGTGTCGACGCTGGCGGCCACCTCACCGGCGGAGGCGACGACGGCGTCGGTCTGGTCGGAGGCCGCACGGGAGAACTGGGCGATGCCGCTGGCGGCGGTGTCGAGCTGGGTGGAGGCGCCCTGCAGCCGGCCGGCGGAGTCGCGGACGAGCACGAGCACGCCGCCGAGGGCGTCCAGCGTCCGGTCCAGCGAGCGGGCGACCTCGGCGAGCTCGCCGCCGCCGGTCTCCCCGGCGCGCACGCGCAGGTCGCCGCCGGCGACCTTGCCGAGCACCTCGCGGATCCGCTCGACCGGCCGGGTCACGCTGCGGGCCACCAGGACGGCGAGCACCAGCGCGACGAGCAGGCCCAGGACCATGATCACGACGGTGAGCGTGCGGGCGGAGGAGTAGGCGTCCGCGGCCGCGGTGGCGGTGGCCTCGGCGTCCACGCGGGCGGTCTCCCCGGCGGCCGCGAGGGAGTCGGTGATGACCGCCTCGTTGGCGTTGAGACGGGTGATGATCGCCTGCTGCTCGGCCAGGGGGAGGGTGCTGCCGGTCGGGGTCGCGCTGGCCACCAGCAGCTGCAGGTCGGTCAGGTAGCCCTGCGACGCGTCGACGAACTCCCCGTAGGAGGCGCGGGTCTCCGGCGACATGGGCAGCTCACCCACCGAGGCGGTGTCCTCGGTGAGGACCTGCGCCGCGTCGCCGGCCTTCTGCTGGGCCGAGGCGCGGGCGTCGGCCGGCAGGGTGACGATGTTGGCCCGGGCGGTGTGCGCCATGAGCTGCCACCAGTCGGTCTGCAGCTCCTGCAGACCGGCCACGGGCAGCGCACCGTCGGTGTAGACCCGGTCGGCCCGGTCGCTGAGGCTCGCCATCCGGACGATGCCGAACGCACCCACCCCGATGGTCGTCAGGGCGACCACGAGGATGGCGCCGAGCAGCCGGGTGCGCAGCCCCCAGCCTGCCGCCGCGGAGTCGTCGGCGCGCGCGAGGGGGACGCGAGGGGTGCTCTGGCTCATGGTCGCCTTCCGTGGCCTCGTACAGGTCGGCACTGGTGCCGGTCGGTGCACACATCGGCAGGAGGCGGCTCACCTTGAGCCGGAGCGGGGCGCGCGGGTTCAGAGCGAGGCGAGGAACGCGGCGACGCCGTCGTCGTCGTTGGTGCCGGTGACGTCGGTGGCCGCGGCGAGCAGGTCCGGGTGGGCGTGCGCCATGGCCACGGCCCGGCCGCCGCCCTCGCGCACCCAGTCGAAGGCGGCGATGTCGTTGGGCATGTCGCCGAAGACGACGACCTCGCCCGGGCCCACGCCGAACCGGTCGGCCACCCGGGCGATGCCCGTGGCCTTGGTGACCCCGCGGGCGGAGATCTCGGCCAGCGCGTCGGAGGAGGAGTTGGTGACGGTCGCGCGGTCCCCGACCACGCGCTCGACCAGGACCATGAACTCGTCGCGGCCGAGGTCCTCGTGACGCGCCAGCAGCTTGGCCGCGGGCGCCGCCACCATCTCCTCCAGCGACGCCTCGGCGACGCCGGGCGCGTCGACGTCCCACCGCGGCCGGTACACCGGCTCGTGCCGGAACTCCAGGCCGTACTCGACGGCGAACCAGGTGCCCGGCTGCTCGGCGCGCAGGCCCGCGGTGATCTCGGCGAGGACCGCCGGGGGCAGCGCCTCCTCGTCGACGATCTCGAAGCGGCCGAGGTCGAGCAGCACCGCGCCGTTGCAGCAGACGGCGGTGCCCGACCGCACGACCTCCCGGATCCGGCGCATCCAGCGCGGCGGCCGGCCGGTGGCCAGGACGAGGGGGACGCCGTCGTCCGCCCAGCGCTCCAGCTCGGCGACGGTGGCGTCGCTGACGGTGTCGTCGGACCGCAGCAGCGTGCCGTCCATGTCGCTGGCGATCAGCCGGGGGCGCCAGTCAGACACCGGCGAGCACCGCCTCGAGGTAGCGGGCCACGCCGTCGGCGTCGTGGCCACTGGTGAGCCCGCCGGCGGCCGCGCGGACCGCTGGGTGGGCGTTGGCGACCGCGACGGCGCGCCCGCCGGCGGCGGTGACCGCGCCGATCATCGGCAGGTCGTTGGGCATGTCGCCGAAGACGAGGACGTCACCGAAGCCGACGTCGTGGTGGTCGAGCGCGATCGCCAGGCCGGTGGCCTTGGTGACCCCCGGCGGCAGGACCTCGATGAAGCCGAGGCCCGCGTGGGTCACCTCGGCCTCGGCCGGGTCGACCACCGACCGGGCGCGGGCGAGCAGCTCGTCCTGGCCGAGGCCGGGTGAGCGGAGGAACACCTTGAGCACCGCGCCGGTGGGCAGCACCTGGTGCCGCGGCAGCAGGTGCGCGGGCTCGGGATAGGGCCAGTCGAAGCCGTGCTGCACCCGCAGCGGCGCGTGCGCCTCGGCCTGCTCGGCGGCGTCCTCCACGGCCAGGACCAGGTCGCCGGTCACGGACTCGATCCGCTCGATCACCGCGGTCGCCTGCTCCCGCGGGAGGCCCACCGTGCGCAGCACCTCGTCGCGCTCCAGGTCGACGACGAAACCGCCCTGGGCGAGGACGGCGATGCCCCGCCCGCCGAGCGCGGCACGCACGCTGTCGAGCAGCCGCGGTCCCCGGCCGGTGACGCCGACGACGGGGATGCCGGCGTCCCAGCACGCCTCCAGGGCCGCACGCGTGCGGGGCGTGACCTCACCGGCCGAGGACAGCAGCGTGCCGTCGAGGTCGCTGGCGACCAGCCGCGGCCGCCAGCCGTCGAGGTCGCCGAGGTCCACCACCCGCTCGGCGTCCGGGGAGGGGACGTGACCGGAGAGGACGGTCCGGCTCATGCGGCTGCCGGCGGCACGGGGGCGGCGAGCGTCATGCCGGGGGTGAGCACCTCGTGCCCGCCGAGCCACGGCCGCAGCGCCGCCGGGACGTGCACCGAGCCGTCGGCGCGCTGGTGCACCTCGAGCAGGCAGGCGATGGTGCGGGCGATGGCGCACAGCGTGCCGTTGAGGGTGGCCGCCGTCTGCGGCTTCCCGCCCTCGTCGCGGTAGCGGATGGCCAGCCGGCGGGCCTGGAAGGTGGTGCAGTCCGAGGTGCTCGTCAGCTCGCGGTAGGTGCCCTGGCTGGGGAACCAGGCCTCGATGTCGTACTTGCGCGCGGCGCTGGTGCCCAGGTCACCGGCGGCGATGTCGACGACCCGGTAGGGCAGCTCGAGCGCCTGGAGGAACTCCTCCTCCCAGGCGAGCAGCCGCCGGTGCTCGGCGGCGGCCTCCTCGGGCCGGCAGAAGCTGAACATCTCGACCTTGTCGAACCAGTGCACGCGGATGATGCCGCGGGTGTCCTTGCCGTAGGAGCCGGCCTCGCGGCGGAAGCAGGACGACCAGCCGGCGTAGCGGCGCGGGCCGGCGGAGAGGTCGAGCACCTCGTCGGCGTGCATGCCGGCCAGGGCCACCTCGGAGGTGCCCACGAGGTAGAGGTCGTCGCGCTCGACCCGGTAGACCTCCTCGTCGTGCTCGCCGAGGAAACCGGTGCCCTCCATCGCCTCGGGCTTGACCAGCGCGGGCGCGACCACCGGGGTGAACCCGGCGGCCACCGCGCGGGTGACCGCCAGCTGCGCCAGCGCGAACTCCAGCAGCGCGCCCGGGCCGGTGAGGAAGTAGAAGCGGGCGCCGGAGACCTTCGCGCCGCGCTCCATGTCGATGGCGCCGAGCGCCTCACCGATCTGCAGGTGGTCGCGCACCTCGAAGTCGTAGGCGGGGACCTCGCCCACCGTGCGCAGGGTCACGGCGTCGTCCTCACCGCCGGGCGGGACGTCGTCGTGGACGACGTTGGCCAGGCCCAGGTGCGCCTGGCGCAGCGCGGCGTCGGCGGCGCGCTGCGCCTCCTCGGCCTCCTTGACCTGCGCGGCCAGTGCCCTGGCCCGCTCGAGCACGGCCGGGCGCTCCTCCTTCGACGCGCCGCGCACCGCCTGCGAGGCCGCCTTCTGCTCCGCGCGCAGGTCGTCGGCGCGCTTGACGGCGGCGCGGCGGGCCTCGTCGGCGGCCAGGAGCGCGTCGACCCGGGACTCGTCGGCGCCGCGGGCACGCTGGCTGGCACGGACGACGTCGGGGTGCTCGCGCACCAGGCGCAGGTCGATCACACAGCGATCGTAGGCAGGCGCGGCCGTCGTCCCCGGGCGGCCGAGGCTGGGACACTCGGGGCATGCGCTTCCTCGGCGGCAACCGCCCGGCCACCGACCTCACCTACGCCGACGTCTTCATGGTGCCCAACTCCAGCACCGTCGGCTCCCGGCTCGAGGTCGACCTGACGACGCCGGACCGGGTGGGCACCACCATCCCGGTCGTCGTCGCCAACATGACGGCGATCAGCGGCCGCCGGATGGCCGAGACCGTCGCCCGCCGCGGCGGCCTCGCGGTGCTGCCGCAGGACATCCCGGTCGACGTCGTCGGCGAGGTCGTCTCCTGGGTGCACGCCCGGCACCCGGTCTACGACACCGCGATCACCCTCTCCCCCCACTCGACCGTGGGCGAGGCGCTGTCGCTGATGACCAAGCGCGCGCACGGCATCGTCGTGGTCGTCGACGGGGAGGTGCCGGTGGGCGTGGTGACCGACGGCGCCTGCCAGGGCGTGGACCGCTTCAGCCAGCTCTCCCAGGTCATGGCCGCCCACCCGCTGACCATCCCGGCCGGCACCGAGCTGCCGAAGGTCTTCGACGTGCTCGCCGAGGAGCGGGTCAGCGCCGCCCCGGTGGTCGAGGGGGAGCGGCTGGTCGGCGTCGTCACCCGCAAGGGCGCCCTGCGCTCGACCGTCTACACGCCCGCGGTGAACGCCGAGGGGCAGCTGCTCACCGCGGCCGCCGTCGGCATCAACGGCGACGTCGCCGGCAAGGCGGGGGCACTGCTGGCCGCCGGGGTCGACGTGCTCGTCGTCGACACCGCGCACGGTCACCAGGAGAAGGCGGCCGAGGCCGTCCGCGCGGCCCGCTCGGTGGCCGGGCGGGTGCCGGTGGTGGCCGGCAACGTGGTCACCGCCGAGGGCACCCGCGACCTCATCGAGGCCGGCGCCGACGTCGTCAAGGTCGGCGTGGGCCCCGGCGCCATGTGCACCACCCGGATGATGACCGGCGTCGGGCGGCCGCAGTTCTCCGCCGTGGAGGAGTGCGCCGCCGAGGCGCGCCGGCTGGGCAGGCACGTGTGGGCCGACGGCGGGGTGCGCCACCCCCGCGACGTCGCGCTGGCGCTGGCCGCGGGTGCGGCCAACGTGATGGTCGGCTCCTGGTTCGCCGGCACCTACGAGAGCGCCGGTGACATCCACGACGACGGCAACGGCCGGCTCTACAAGGAGTCCTTCGGCATGGCCTCGGCCCGCGCGGTCAAGGCGCGGACGGCGCAGCAGAGCGGCTTCGAGCGTGCCCGCGCGGGGCTGTTCGAGGAGGGCATCTCGTCGTCGCGGATGTACCTCGACCCGGCCCGCCCGGGGGTGGAGGACCTGGTCGACGGCATCGTCGCCGGGGTCCGCTCCTCGTGCACCTACGCCGGGGCCCGCACCATCGACGAGTTCCACGAGCGCGCGGTCGTGGGGGTGCAGAGCGCGGCCGGCTACGAGGAGGGCCGTCCGCAGCCCACCAGCTGGTGAGGCCGCTCCCGCGCGAGGTCTTCGAGTCGCTGGTCGCCGACGCCCTCGACGCGGTCCCGGCCGACCTCATGGCGCTGCTGGACAACGTCGTCGTGCTGGTCGAGGACCGCAACGAGGACGAGCCGGAGCTCCTGGGTCTCTACGAGGGGTACGCGCTGACCGAGCGCGGCTGGCAGTACGGCGGCGCGCTGCCCGACCGGATCATGGTCTACCGCGAGGCCATCTGCGACATCTGCTCGACCGCCGAGGAGGTGGTCGAGGAGGTGACGGTGACCGTGGTGCACGAGATCGCCCACCACTTCGGCATCGACGACGAGCGCCTGCACGAGCTCGGCTGGGGCTGACGGACCCGGACGTCCTCCCGCGTACCGTGACCGCGTGCCATCCGACGTCGCCAGGAACAGCGGGCTGCCGATCAAGATGCTGCACGACCGGATCCTCGTGTCCCTCCGCAGGGAGGACGGCGAGCGGCGGTCGACCGGCGGGATCCTCATCCCAGCGACCGCGCAGGTGGCCAAGCGGCTGGTCTGGGGCGAGGCGCGCGGCGTGGGCGCGAGCGTCCGGCAGGTGAAGGTCGGCGACCAGGTGCTGTTCTCCCCCGAGGACCAGCACGAGGTCGAGGTGCACGGCGAGGAGCTGGTCATCCTGCGCGAGCGCGACGTGCACGCCGTCGCCGCCGAGCGGATCGAGGAGTCCACCGGCCTCTACCTCTAGCGGCCCGTGCACGCGGCGCCGTCCTCGGGCAGGCTGCGCAGCGCTCCCGGCACACGGGAGGACGGCGGGTGGACGACGCGGCACTGCGGGCGGAGCTCGAGGCGACGCTCGACGAGCAGTGGGGAGGGCTCCCGACACCCGCCGCGTCCGTCAGCTGTGGGCGACGACGACCTCGGTCATCGCGGTCAGCCACCGGCGGACGACGTCGAGGTCGTCGCCGGAGAACCCGTCCATGGCGGCGACGAGCTCGCGCTGCAGCCCGCCGAAGAAGGCCGCCCCCGCCGCCATCGACGCCTCCGACATCTGCAGCACCACGCGTCGGCGGTCGGCCGGGTCACGGACGCGGTGCACGTGCCCGGCGCGCTCCAGCCGGTCGACCAGCGCCGTCACCGACGCCGAGCTCAGCCCCACCGCGGTGCCCAGCCCCCCGGCGGTGAGCGGCTCCCCGCGCCGGGTGGCGTCCATGATCGCGATGACCGCCCGCACGTCCGTGCGGCCGAGCCCGTGCGGCCGGGCGAAGCGCTCACCGACCGCGTCGAGCTCCACGGTGAGCCGCCGCAGCAGCAGCGCGAGCTCGGTCCGCTCCCCGTCGTTGCGCGCCACCGTCCCCACCCCTAACCTCTCGGTCATCGAGATATTCGGCCGTCGAGAGGATCACATCATGGCGCGCCGGGCCCGCTGGCTGCTCCCCCTGCTCGTCCTGCTGCTGTGGGTGGGTGCCGCAGGCCCGCTGGGCGCGCTCAGCGGGAAGCTGACCGGCCTGCAGGAGAACGACACCGCCGCCTTCCTCCCCGACAGCGCGGAGTCCACCCGGGTGGCCGAGCTGCAGCGGGACTTCTCCCCCACCGAGGCCATCCCCGCGATCCTGCTGTGGGAGTCCGACGCCCCCCTCGACGAGGCCACGCTCGGCGAGATCGGGCAGCGCCTGGAGGAGGCCACGGCCGTCGCCGAGGACGCCGGCTTCCTCGCCGGCCGGGCCTCACCGCCCATCCCCTCCGACGACGGGCTGGCCGTCGAGGCCGTCCTGCCGCTGTCCCCGGACGTCGGTGACGAGCTCGTGCCCGTGGTGGAAGACGTCCGGGAGGTCATCGCCGTCGACGGGACCTCGTCGTTCGTGACGGGCCCGGGCGGCATCTTCGCCGACTTCGCCAACGGCTTCGCGGGCATCGACGGCCTGCTCCTGCTGGCCGCCTTCGGCGTCGTCCTGCTCATCCTGCTGGTCGTCTACCGCAGCCCGATCCTGCCGTTCCTGGTGATCGCCACCGCCGGGCTGGCGCTCACCGCCGGCACCGCGGTCGCCTACCTGCTGGCCGACGCCGGGCTGATCACCGTCAACGGCCAGAGCCAGGGCATCGCGTCGATCCTGGTGGTGGGGGCGGCCACCGACTACGGCCTGCTGCTGGTCTCCCGCTTCCGCGAGGAACTGCGCACGGAGTCCTCGCGCCACGCCGCGATGCGCACCGCGCTGCGCCGCTCGTGGGAGCCGATCGTCGCCTCCGGCGCGACCGTGGTCCTCGGCGTGCTCTGCCTGCTCTTCTCCGACCTGGCCTCCAACCGCGGCCTGGGCCCGATCTCGGCGGTCAGCGTCACCCTCGCCGTCGTCGCCGCGCTGACCTTCCTGCCCGCCGCGCTGACCCTGCTCGGCCGCGCCGCGTTCTGGCCGTTCCGCCCGCACGTCGGCGACGAGGTGCGCGAGGGGCGCGGCTGGCCGCGGGTGGCCGCGCTGGTCGGCCGGCGGCCGCGCCGCGTGCTGGCGGTCAGCACCCTGGCGCTGGTCGCGGCGGCCGTGTTCGCGCCGACCTACCAGGCCGAGGGCATCACCTTCACCGACGCGATCCGCGGCGAGTCCGACGCGGTGGACGGCCAGGAGGCGCTGGCCCGCCACTTCGACGCCGGCGCGGGTGCCCCGGCCGTCGTCGTCACCCCGGAGGCCACCTGGCCCGCGGTCGCCGAGGCGGCGGCGGCCACCGACGGCATCGCCTCGGCCGTGCCGTTCACCGGCGCCGACGGCCCACCGCAGCCGGGCGCGGACCCGGTGGTCGTGGACGGCCTGGTCCGCCTCGACGTCACGCTCGCCGTCGCGCCCGACAGCACCGAGGCGATCGACGTCGTCCAGGACCTGCGCACCCGGCTCGACGCCGCCGACCCCGGGGCCCTGGTCGGCGGCGACACCGCCAGCAACCTCGACGCCCGCGAGACCGCTGCCCGCGACCTGCGCGTGATCGTGCCGAGCGTGCTGGTGGTGATCACCGTGGTCCTGGCCCTGCTGCTGCGGGCGCTGGTGGCCCCGCTGCTGCTGGTGGCCACGGTGGTGCTCAGCGTCGGCGCGACGGTCGGGGTGGCGGCGCTGCTGTTCGAGGACGTGTTCGGCTTCCCCGGCAGCGACCCCGGCATCCTGCTCATCGGGTTCGTGTTCCTCGTCGCCCTGGGGATCGACTACAACATCTTCCTCATGACCCGGGCCCGCGAGGAGTCGCAGCGGCACGGCACCCGCGACGGCGTCCTGCGGGCGCTGGCGGTCACCGGCGGGGTCATCACCAGCGCCGGGCTCGTGCTCGCCGCGACCTTCGGGGCGCTCTCCGTGCTGCCGCTGCTGTTCCTGACCCAGCTGGCGTTCCTCGTGGGCTTCGGCGTCCTGCTCGACACCTTCGTCGTCCGGTCGCTGGTGGTGCCCGCGGCGGTGGCCCTGCTCGGGGACCGCACCTGGTGGCCGAGCCGCCTGGCCCGCCGGGCGTCCCCGGAGCCGGAGCGCGAGCTGGAGCCCGCTCAGACCTGACCGGCGCGCAGCCGGGCCAGCCACTCCTGCGCGTCGGCGAAGGCGGCGTCGGCGGCCTCGTCGGGCACCGGCCGGCTGGTGCGGCCGTCGGCGCGCGGGTAGGAGCCGAGGAAGCGCACGTCCTCGCACACCCGGTGCAGCGCGGCCAGCGCCTCGCCCACCCGCGCCTCGGCCACGTGCCCCTCGCAGTCCAGCGAGAAGGAGTAGACCCACAGCCGGTCGCGGGTGGGCCGGGACTCGATGCGGGTCAGGCTGATCCCGCGGACGGCGAACTCGCGCAGGACGTCGAGCAGCGCGCCGGTGCGGTCGGCGACGACGGCGACCAGCGAGGTCTTGTCGTCACCGGTCGGCGCGGGCAGCTCCCCGGGACGGGACACCAGCACGAAGCGGGTCACCGCGCCGGGGTGGTCGGCGACGTCCTCGGCCAGCGGGACCAGGCCGTAGCGCTCGGCGGCGATCGGGGCGCACACCGCGGCGTCGTGCTCGCCGTCGGCCACCGCGCGGGCCGCCGCCGCGGTCGAGGAGGCGGGCAGTGCCGGGACGCCGGGCAGCCGGTCGGCCACCGTGCGGGCCGTCTGGGCGAGCGCGTGCGGGTGGCTCACCACGTCGCGCACGTCCTCGGGCCGCGTGCCGGGGCGGGTGGCGAGGACGAAGGACACGGGCAGGAAGACCTCGCGGGTGATGACCAGCGGATCGCCGTCGGCCAGCCCGTCCATCGTCGCGGGGACCGAGCCCTCGACCGAGTTCTCCAGGGGCACCAGGGCGGCGTCGACCTCGCCGGCGCGGACCGCCGCCAGCGCGGCGGGGACGCTGGCCGCGGGCCGGCGCACCCCTCCCCGGGGGGAACGGCGCTGCCGAGCGCCGCCTCGGCGAAGGTACCCTCGGGCCCGAGATAGGCGAACCGCGTCGGAGGCGTCTGGGGCACCCGACGAGGGTAGTGCGGTCGGACAGGGGTGCAGTCCCCGTCCGGGGGGAGCTGCCTCGCCGCCGGCCCGTGCGGCCGGACGCCCGGCGTCGAGGAGGAGGGATGCGTGACCCCCGGCCCCTCACCCGTCACTGACGGTGACCTCGACGCTGCACTGTGGCGCCTGCTGGCCGCGAGCGGCCGGGACGACGCGGCCGCCTTCCGCGCCGGGCTCGACGAGGTCGAGGCCGGTCTCGACGCCCGGCTCGACACGGCCGGCGACCCCTGCTGGGCGGCCTGGCGGCACGCGCTGGCCGCCCGGCGCGGCCTCCTCGACGGCGACCGGGACGCCACCGCGGCGGGGGTGGCCGCCGCCCGCGAGACCCTCGGCGACTGCCCGCCGTCGGCCTCGACGGCACTCGTCCTGGCCTACCTGGCCCACGTCGAGGCCACCGCCGACCACCCCGACTCCGCGATGCTGCTCGCCGTCGACGCGAGCCTGCTGACCGAACAGCTCGACCCGCCCGCGCCGGCCACCGGTGAGCCGTCCCGCGCCCTCGCCCAGGCGCACCTGTGGCTCTCGCTGACCCTGACCGCCCTCGACCTCGAGGAGCTCGCCGTCGCCTCGGCCGACCGCGGGCACCGCGTGGCCGCCGGGCTGCCCGACCCGGCCGACCACTGGCTGATGCTGCGGCTGTGCGCGCAGCAGAACACCGAGCTGGCCCAGACGCTGCGCCGCCGGGGCCAGGCCGGGCGGGCGCGTGAGCTGGCCGGGACCGCGCTGGCCTGCGCCACCGACGCCCGCGCCCTGGACGTCGAGCCCGACCCCGACGACCTCGACCTGCTCGACGTCGTCCAGGCGTGGGCCCTGGCCTGCCACGACGACCTCGACGACGCCCTCGGTCCGCTGCGCAGCGTGCAGCGGCGGGTGCACCGCAGCGGCAGCACGTGGCTGCGTGGCTACGCCGACCTGGCCCTGTCCCGGCTGCTCACCCGCCTCTCGCAGGTGCACGCCGGCGGCGGCCACGGCGAGGAGGCCGCCGACCTGCTCGTCGACGCCGCCGGGGCCTTCGCCGCCACCGCCGACCGGCGCCGCTACCGGCAGTGCCTGCTCGAGCTCGGTCAGGCCACCGCCGCCATGGGCCGGCCGGCCGAGGCGCTGCACTGGCTGGACGCCTACCGCGCCGAGACCGGCCGGGCGCACGCCCGCAGCCGGGAGCTGTGGGCCGAGATGTTCGTCCGCCGGAGCCGGCTGCGCGAGGTCGAGCGGCAGGCCGCCGTGCTGCGCCGGCACGCGCTGGAGGACCCGCTCACCGGGCTGGGCAACCGGCGCAGCGCCGAGCGGCGCCTGGCCGGGCTGCGGCCGGGCGCCGAGCCGCTGTCGCTGGCCGTCGTCGACGTCGACCGGTTCAAGGAGGTCAACGACGACACCTCGCACTCCCACGGCGACGAGGTGCTGCGCCGGGTGGCCACGCTGCTGCGCGAGCACAGCCGGGTCGGCGACGAGGTGTACCGCTGGGCGGGGGACGAGTTCCTCGTCGTCCTCCCCACGGCCACCCCGGCCCAGGCGCTGGCCGCCGCCGAGCGGCTGCGCGCGGCGGTGGCCGACGCCGACTGGGGCGACCTGTCCCTGAGCGAGCCGATCACGGTCAGCATCGGGGTGGCCACCGCCCCGGCCACCGACGACGACGCCGCTCCGGTCGGCTGGCGCTCGCTGTTCGACACCGCCGACCTGCACCTGTTCTCCGCCAAGCGGGGCGGGCGCAACCGGGTGCGCGCACCGGGGGTCGTGGACGGGCCCGCCGAGGGGACCCCGTCGTGAGCGCCGGCCGCAGCTGGGACGCCAGTGACGCGACGGACGACGGGACCGGCGCCACACGGCGTGCCCGCGGCCGGGTGCTCGCATCCCCGGCCGGCGGCGTGCACAGTGCGCTGGTGCCACCGGGAGCCCTGCACCACCGGGTGACCGCCGCCCTCGCCAACTGGCAGCTCGACGACGCCGAGCGGCTGCTGTCGGTCGTCGACCCGTCCTCTCCCTACGAGGCCGGCGCCGCTGCCGCGGAGGCCGCGCGGGATCCCGAGCCCGCCCTCGGCCGCGCCTGGGCCGACACCCTGCGCGCCGAGCTGCTGGTCCGCAGGCTGCGTGTCGCCGGGTTCACCCTCGTCGGCGAGCCGCTGGACGCGCCGGAGACGACCGAGTCCCTCGACCTGCACGCCGGCGTCGCCGACCTCCTCGACCGCGCCGACGGCGCCCGGGCCGACCTCGACCGCGCCGACGGCGACCCGCGCTCGGAGTCGGCCTCCCACGCCGCGCTCGCCATCGCCCTGGTGCGCTCGGCCAAGGCCGCCTTCGACGCCGCCGACGACGACCTGCAGCGCGCCGCCGGCCTCGCCCGGCACGCCCGCATCGAGCTGCTCTCGCGCCGGATCGACGCGGCCATGGACGAGGCGGTCGAGGCGGCCAGCCTGCTCGACCCCGGCCTGCCGCCGGACGCGCTGCTCGTCGACACGCTGGGCACGCTGGCCGGCGTCCTCGCCGACCTCGAGCTCATGCCGCTGGCCCTGGACTACCAGCGCCGCGCGCTGGAGGCGGCCACCGCCGCCGGCGAGCAGGGCACGCTCGGCCCCGACGACGGCGACCCGGACGTGCTCGCCGCCGGCGCCGCCACCTGCCTCGGTGCGCTGTGCGCGGAGCTGGGCGAGGCCCTGCTCGACGACGGCGAGCCCGGGGCCGCCGTCCCGCACTTCGCCGAGGGCCGCCGGCTGGCCGAGCAGGCCCTGGCCCAGCTGCCGCCCGACGCCGACGGCATCGTGGCCGCGCAGGTGGTCCACGGCTGGGCGCTGGTCGGGCTGGGCGAGCACGCCGCCGCCACCGGCCCGCTGCGCGCGGCCGTGCGGACCACCAGCGCCACCGGCGACCGCGCCCAGCTGGCCTCGGCGCTGCTCGCGCTCGGCCGGGCGCTGCGCCGCCAGGGCGACGGCCGCGGCGCCGACGAGCACCTGGCCAGAGCGCTGTCACTGGCCTCCGAGCACGGTCTGCCGCGGCTGCGCCGCTCCGCGCTGCGCGAGCTGTGCACGCTGCACGCGGAGCTCGACGACGCCGGCCGCGCGCTCCCCTACCTGCAGGCCTACCTCGCCGACGAGCTCGACCGGGTCGACGAGCGGCGCACCCGCTGGGTGGAGCTGTTCGGCCGGCGCAAGAGCCTGCTGGAGAACGAGCGCGCCGCCGGGCAGCTGCGCCGCCAGGCCTACGAGGACCCGCTCACGCACCTGCCCAACCGCCGCTACGCCGAGGCACGGCTCGACGGCCTGCTCAGCGCGGGCACCACGCCGGCGCTGGCCGTCGTCGACGTCGACCGGTTCAAGTCCATCAACGACGCCGTCGGGCACCCCGGCGGGGACACGGTGCTGCGCGCCGTCGCCGAGCTGCTGCTCGCCGGGTGCCGCGACACCGACGAGGTGTGCCGGTGGGCCGGGGACGAGTTCGTCGTCCTGCTGCCCGACACGACCGCCGAGCAGGCCGAGCGGGCGCTCGAGCGGATCCGCCGCGCCGTCGCCGCGCACGACTGGGCGGCGCTCGGGGTGACCGTGCCGGTGACGATCAGCGTCGGCATCGCCTCGGCCACCCGCGGTGACGACCGGCGCACGCTGTTCGCCGCCGCCGACGGCGTCCTCTACGACGCCAAGCGCAGCGGCCGTGACCGCGTCGTCCGGCTCTCGGCGGTCACCCAGACCCGGGCGCCCGACGCCCCGGCGGACCCGGCGCCGGGCGCGCCCGCCCGGCCGGCGACCGTCCGGGTCGGTCCCGTGCGGTCCTCCGCGCTGGACCCCGTGGGCGGCTTCGCGCCGCTGCTGGCCGACCCGCCGCTGTCCCTGGGCAGCCCGGGCCGGCCCGCGCTGGCCCCGCGCCCGACCCGGCGCCGCCGGCCGCCCCGGCCCGACCCGTGCCGGCCGGGCCGGACGTCGTCTGGGGCGTGGGCCGCACCACCGAGCAGGTGCTCGCCCTGGTCCGCGAGACCCGCGCCGCGCACCCCGACCGGCCCGCGCTCGTGGTGCGGGCCAGCGCCGACACGCTGGTCGCGCTCGCCGGCGCGTACGACGGGTCCACCACGGTCGACGCCGCGGCGATGTCGGCCGCCGTCGGCCCCGTCCCCGAGCCGCGCGGGCGGGTGGGCGTCCTGTGCGCCGGCACCGCCGACGCGTCGGTGGCCGCCGAGGCCGCGTTCGTCGCGCGGGTGACCGGCACCGAGGTCGTGCGGGTCGACGACGTCGGGGGCCGGCTGCGGCCGCTGCTCACCGACCGCACCCTGCTCGACGACGTCGACTGCCTCGTCGTGGTCGCGGGCCTCGACGCCACGCTGGCGGCGACCGTGGGCGCGATGACCGACGTCCCGATCGTCGCGGTGCCCACCTCGACCGGGCAGCCGGGGTCCTTCGGCGGGTTCGGCGCGCTGCTGACGATGCTCAACTCGGCGTCCCCGGGCGTCGTCGTCAGCAACATCGACAACGGCCACGCCGCCGGCCTGTTCGCCGCCCGCATCGCCCGCCGCACCGCGCGATGACATCGTCGGCCTCCCGGCCGACACCGCGGCCAGGTGCCGTCCCCGGCTGCGCTGAGCCCCTCCCGGCGCTCGATCGCGGGACCCTCCGGGCCCCACTCCTCCCGCCGCCCCGCAGGGCGGCTCACCTCGTCTGCCGGGCGCGCAGCCCGAGGGCGACGACGGGGGCGACGGCGAGGAAGAGCACCGCGACGGCCGGCGCCGAACCGAGCGCCCACGCGGCGAAGACCAGCAGCGACGCCAGCTCGGTCCCCAGGCCCGCGACCGACGTCACCGTGGCCCGCGCCGCGCCCGGCACCTGCTCCTGCAGCCGCGCCTCCCCCACCACCAGCACGGCGAGGTACAGGCCGTAGGACAGTGCGACGGCGGCCGGCGCCACGGCGGCCCCTGCCAGCGCCCCGACGGCGAGCAGTCCCGCGGAGGCCGTCAGCAGCGCCGGCAGCGCCCGCGACGGCAGCCGCGCCAGCCGGCCGGCCAGCGCGGCGCCCGCCGCCCCCGCCAGCGCGACGACGAGGACGGCGGTGGGCACGAGCGCGGTCGGCACGCCGCGGTCGCGCGCCATGACCGGGAAGTACTCCTCCAGCGCGTCGAGCCCGCCCAGCAGCGCGACGGCGACGACGGTCAGCCGCAGCGACGGCCGGCGCAGCGCGTCGGTCACGGCCGACCGCAGACCGCCCCCGCCGTCGTCCCCACCGTCGGTCGGCGCGGTCTCGGGGAACCGGGTGGCGAGGGCAGCGGCGGCGAGGCAGGTCCCCACGCTGGCCCAGCCCACCAGCGCGTGGCCGCCGGCCTCGACCAGGACCCCGGCCAGCAGCGCGGTGGGCACCTGCACGAGCAGCTCGGTCGCCGTCGTCGCGCCCTGGACCCGGACGAAGGAGTCCTCCGCGCCGGCGGCGGCCAGTCCCTCGTAGACCACCGCCTCGGCGGCGCCGGACACCAGCGCGCCCCCGACGCCCCAGACGACGAACCCGGCGGCGAAGCCGGGGAGGCCAGGAGCGACCGTCCACAGCACGAAGCCGGCGGCCTCGAGCACCCCGGCCAGGACCAGCGAGCCCCGGCGCGACCAGCGGTCGGCCAGCACCCCGGTGGGCACCTCGGCGAGCAGGCCGGTGACCGACCACAGGGCGAACAGGCCCGACACCTGCGCCGCCGACAGCCCGGTGTCGAGGAACAGCAGCGCGTACAGCGGGTAGACGGGGGCCAGCCCGGACAGCGCGGTCCAGACCACGGCCAGGCGGGCCAGTGGCCGCGCGGCCGGCGGCAGGGGCATCCGGTCAGGGCGTCAACGGAACGGCACGGGGCGACGGTAACCAGGCGCACACCCGCGCGCACGGGGTTTCCCGGTCCCCGTCGTCTAGGGTTGACCCCCGAGAAGGGGAGTAGCCCCCCGTCCGCTGGTCGACATGCTGGCGCGCTCCCGCGGGAGCCGCCCGGTCAGCGGGCCCGCGCCCCGCGCGGGTGGGCGAGACCTTCGGCCGGAGCAGTCGTCGCGCTGCCGGTCGGAGGCGCGCGCCCCCGCCCGGCCGTGCCGAGCGGAAGAGAGAACCCCCGTGATCGTCCTGTCCGTCGTGGCGACGGCGTTCGCCCTCGTCCTGCCGGTCGAGCTGCCGGACAAGACGCTGTTCGCCAGCCTGGTCCTGGCCACCCGGTTCGCGCCGCTGCCGGTGTTCGTCGGCGTCGGCACCGCCTTCGGCGTGCAGGTCGCCATCGCCGTCACCGCCGGCTCCCTGCTGTCCCTGCTGCCCCCGGCGCTGGTGAGCGGTGTCGTGGCGGTGCTCTTCCTGGTCGGTGCGGTGCTGCTCTGGCGCAGCGCCTCGGAGGGACCCGAGGACGGCGGGGACGCCGCCGAGACCCGGGAGCGGACGTCGTTCCTGCGCGCGGCCGCCGTCTCCTTCGGCGTGCTGTTCGCCGCGGAGTGGGGCGACCTGTCCCAGCTGGCCACCGCGGGCCTGGCCGCGCGCTTCGACGCGCCGGTGTCGGTGTTCGTCGGCGCCTGGGCGGCCCTGCTCACGGTGTCGGGGCTCGCGGTGTTCCTCGGCAAGGCGCTGGCCGACCGGCTGCCGGTGGCCCTCATCCGCCGGGTGGCCGCGGTGCTGTTCGTCGTCTTCGCCGTGTTCGCCGTCGTGGAGACCGTCCGGGCCCTCACCTGATCGGGGGAACGCACCCGCCGCGGCGCTGCAGCCGGGTCGCGCCCCGCCCGTTGACTCCTCCATGACCGTCTCCCCGGCCGCCGTCGAGACCACGGCGGCGCCGACCGAGCCCGACCTCCGGGACCTCGACCGGGACGTCGAGCTCGCCGCCGTCGTGCGGGTCGCCGCGGCCGTGGCCGGGGTGCGGTGCGCGACCGTGAACCTGCTCGACGCGTCCGAGCAGCACCAGGTGGTGCCGCACGGCTTCCCCGGGTCCTCCTCCCCCCGCGAGGAGTCGCTCTGCGCGGCGATGAACACCGGGGGCCCGCAGGTCCAGGTGCACGACGACCTCGCGGCCGACCCGCGCTACGCGGGCAACCCCTGGGTGGACGGGCGCCGCGCGAGGGTCCGCGCGTACGCGAGCGCACCGCTCGTCGTCGACGGGGAGACCGTGGGGACGATCTGCGTCTTCGACGAGGCGCCGCACGCCTTCGCCCCCGACGCCGGGGAGCGGCTGGCCGACCTCGCGTCGGTCGTCGTCGCCCTCTTCCAGCGGCGTCGCCAGGCCCGCCAGCTCGCCGCCCTCGCCACCGCCAGCGCGGCCGCGCGGGACCAGGCCCGGGCCGCGGCGGGGCACGCCGCCCGCTCGGAGGCGTTCACCCGCGCCCTCCTGGACTCCCTCCCGGTCGGGGTGGTGGCCGCCGACGCCGAGGGCCGGCTCACCCTGTTCAACCGGCTCGGCCGCGAGTGGCACGGCCTTCCCGAGCGGTACGCCGAGCAGGTCGGGAGGGCGCGGTCGACCGAGGACGTCGTCGAGACCTTCGGCCTGTGCGCCCCGGACGGCCGCCGGCTGCGACCGGAGGAGGTCCCGCTGGCCCGGGTCTACGCCGAGGGGCGGGTCCGCGACGCCGACATGGCCATCGACCGGCCCGGCCACCCCCTCCGGGTGCTGCGCGCCTCGGGCACCCCGGTGCTCGACGCGCGGGGCCGGCTCACCGGCGCCGTCGTCGCGATGATGGACGTGACCGCGCAGCGCGAGCTCGAGGCCCGCCTGCGCGAGGCCGCCCTCCACGACGCCCTCACCGGCCTGCCCAACCGAGCGCTGCTGCTCGACCGGGTGGGACAGGCGCTGCAGGTCCAGGCGCGCGACGGGCTGCCCGCCGCGCTGCTGTACTGCGACCTCGACGGCTTCAAGGCCGTCAACGACACCCTCGGCCACGCCGCCGGTGACGCCGCCCTGCTGCGGATGGCCGCGGCCCTGCGCTCGGTGGTGCGCCCGGGGGACACCGTGGCGCGCATCGGCGGCGACGAGTTCGTCGTCCTGTGCCCCGGCAGCGCCACGGAGGACGCCGCCCGGCGCCTGGTCGACCGCATCACCGCGACCCTCGCGACGCCGACCGACGGCGGGCCGCCGCTGCGCTGCAGCACCGGCGTGGCCCTCTCCCGGCGCGGTGACGACGCCGACAGCCTGCTCTGCCGCGCCGACGCGGCGATGTACGAGGTCAAGCGCTCCCGTCGCCGACCAGCGCCAGGCGCCTGACCAGCGCATCGACCTGCGCGTCGAGGTCGGGCCCGGGCCGGTCCACCCCGCCGGCCCGGAGCATGACCAGGCCGTGCAGCGCCGTCCAGACCAGCGTCGCGTCGGCCCGGGGGTCGCGGCTGGCCGACCGGCCGGCGCGCACGCACGCGTCGACGGCGCCGACCAGGGAGCCGAACGCGACCTCGCCGGCGGGCACCCGACGCCTGCCGAACATCGCCCGGTAGCGCCCGGGGGCCGACAGCCCGCAGCGCACGTAGGCCCGGCAGCCGGCCAGTAAGCGGTCGACCGGGTCGGGCACGCCCTCGGCGGCCGCGGTCACCGCCTCCACCAGGTCGGTGAACGCCCGCTCCAGCACGGCGTCGAGCAGCGCCCCGAGGTCGGCGAAGTGCCCGTAGACGGCGGGCGCGCTGACCCCGGCCTCCCGGGCGACCCCGCGCAGCGAGACGGCACCGGCCGACCCGGTCCGCTCGAGCAGGGTGCCCGCGGCGGTGAGCAGGTCGCTGCGCAGGTCCCGGGCCACGCCATCGACTTTACAGGTGTTAACCAGGCGGCGTACGGTCGCTTTACACCTGTAAAGGAGGCTGCCGTGCCCGTCGTCCCCGACCTGCCGTGGACCGCCCGCCGCCCGTTCGACGGCCCCGGCGTCGTCCTGCTCACCGAGCTGCGGCTGCGCCACCTGCGCGACGTCCCCGCCTTCATGGCCACCTCGCTGCGGATCCTGCGGCAGGTCTCGCGCTCCCCCGGTGCGCGCTCGGCGCTGCTGCGCGCCGAGCCGCTCGCCCGGTCCTTCGCCACCGTCTCGTGGTGGGACGACGAGACGGCGATGCGTGCCTTCGCGCGCACCGATCCGCACCGGACGGCGATGCGCCGCTGGGCGCCGCGGCTGTCCTCCTTCGCCAACCGGGCGCTGCCGTCCACCGGCGCGATGCCGACCGTCGACGAGGCGCTGGCCGCGGTTGCGCCGACGGCGTAGCCGCGGCGGCGGGGCGGCCGGGGAGTGGCACCATGGCCGGCGATGGACGCCGCCGTGGAGGTCGCCGACCTGGTCAAGCGCTATCCCGGCCGCCCGGTCGACGCCGTCGCCGGGGTCAGCTTCACGGTGCGGCGCGGTGAGGTCTTCGGCCTGCTCGGCCCCAACGGCGCCGGCAAGACCACGACGATCGGCATCCTCACCACCCGGGTGCTGCCCACCGGCGGCACGGCCCGCGTGGCCGGGGTCGACGTCGCGGCCGACCCGGTCACGGCGCGCAGCCGGCTGTCGGTGGTGCCGCAGCGCTCCAACCTCGACCGCTCGCTGACCGCTCGGCAGAACCTGGTGTTCCACGCCGCCTACCACGGCATGGGCCGCGCCGAGCGCAACCGCCGGGCCGACGAGCTGCTCGACCGCCTCGGCCTCGGCGACCGCGGCGGCGACAAGGTGGACGACTACTCCGGCGGCATGGCGCAGCGGCTGCTCATCGCCCGGGCGCTCATGCACGCCCCGCAGGTGGTGTTCCTCGACGAGCCGAGCACCGGCTTGGACCCGCAGGCGCGGCTGTTCGTCTGGGAGCGGGTGCGCGAGCTGCGCGACGGCGGGGTGACCGTGGTGATCACCACGCACGACATGGACGAGGCGGCGGCGCTGGCAGACCGGGTCGGGATCATGGACCACGGCCGGCTGCTCGCGCTGGACACCCCGGCCGCGCTCACCCGGTCGCTGCCCGGCAGCGCGACCCTCGACGTCGACGTCGAGCGCGCCCCCGGGGACAGCGACGAGGCGGTGCTCGCCGCGCTCGGGGCGCTGCCGCAGGCCGAGCGCGTGGAGCCGGTCGCCGACGCCGCGGGGCTGCGGGCGCGGCTGTACCTCTCCTCCGACGCCGCGGGGACGGTCGGCCCGGTGTCGGAGGTGCTCGCCGCCCGTGGCGCCCGGCTCACCGGCGTGCGGATCGGCGAGCCCAGCCTCGAGGACGTCTTCCTCAGCCTGACCGGACGGGAGCTGCGATGACCGCCGTCGAGACGCCGACGACGTCGGCCGCCGCCCGTCCGAGCGTCGGGCGCGCGTTCACCGCACTGCTGTGGCGCGACGTCTTCGTCACCGGCCGCGAGTTCGTGCCGTTCCTCCTGCAGGTCGTGCTGCAGCCGGTCTTCCTGCTCTTCGTCTTCGGCAAGGTGCTCGTCGAGCTCGGCTTCACCTCCAGCGCCTACGCCGACGTGCTGCTGCCCGGCGTCGTGTCGCTGGCCGCGTTCCTCACCGCACTGCAGAACACCGCGTTCCCCCTGGTCATCGACTTCTCGTTCACCAAGGAGATCGAGGACCGGCTGCTGGCACCGCTGCCCACCGCGCTGGTCGCCGTCGAGAAGGTGGTCTTCGCGACCCTGCGGGCGCTCGTGGCGGCGGCGGTGATGTTCCCGATCGGCCTGTGGGTGCTCGGCTCGCTCCCGGTGACCTGGTCCGACGTCCCCGTGCTGGTGTTCTTCCTGGTGCTCGGGTCGCTGGTGGGCGCCGCGATCGGGATGACGCTGGGCACCTTCGTGAAGCCGAACCGGATCAACGTCGTCTTCGCCGTCGTCCTCACGCCGCTGCTGTTCACCGGCTCCACGCAGTTCCCCTGGCCGGCGCTCGACCAGCTCCGCTGGTTCCAGGTGGTGTGCGCGCTCAACCCGCTGACCTACGTCAGCGAGGCGCTGCGCGCGGAGATGGCGCCGGAGGTGCCGCACCTGTCGCTGACGGTGTGCGCCCTGGCGCTGACCGGCTTCCTGGCGGTGTTCGGCGTGCTCAGCCTGGTCGGCTTCCGCCGCCGTGCCCTGGACTAGTCGACGGACGTCTCCGACGCAGCTCACAGCCCGCCGGAGGAGGCCCACTCCGACAGCCGGCGCTCGGCCTCCTCGGGGCTGACGTCCTCCACGCGGGTCATGACCGCCCAGCGGTGCCCGAACGGGTCGTAGACGGAGGCGAACCGGTCGCCGGTGACGAAGGTGGCCGGCTCCTCGCGGACGGTGGCGCCGCGCTCGACGGCCGCGGCGAACACGGCGTCGACGTCGGGCACGTAGATGCAGGTCGACCCGCTGACCCGGTCCTCGGCCTGCCCGGTGGGGGCGACCAGGCCGTACTGCGGGTTCGGGTCGCCGAGCTGCAGGCGGCCGGCGGGGAACTGCAGCTCCGCGTGCAGCACGGTGCCGTCGCGGGCGTCCATCCGGCTGACGGTGGTGGCGCCGAAGACCTCCTCGTAGAAGCGGATCGCCTCGGCGGCGGGTGAACAGACGAGGAAGGGGGTGAGGGTCGTGTAGCCGTCGGGGCGGCCGTCGGTGATCGCCATGTCCCCCACCCTGCCTACGCTGCGGCCGTGGCGTCTTGGAGGAACGCGACAGCCTCCCCCGCGACGACCTCCCCCGCGACGGTGCGCGGCCTGCTCCGCCCCGAGGAGACCGCCCGGGTGGCCGGTCTGCGCCGCGACGCCGCGGTCTCCCCCGTCCTCCAGCCGTTCGTGGAGCGGTACTGGTCGGTGTCGTGGGACCGCAGGGGCCTGCCGCCGTACCGGTCGGAGGTGCTCAGCCACCCGAGCGTGAACCTGTCGGTCGAGACCGGCAGCGAGCCCCGGTTCGGCGCCGTCCTGCCGGCGGTCCTGCTGCACGACGTCGTCCCGCGGCGGTTCGTCGTGGACCTGACCGGCACGGGGCGGGTGACGGCGGCGAAGTTCCGGCCCGGCGGCTGGGTCGCGATGGGCGGCCGCGCTCCGGGCCGCGGAGCCGTCGTCCCGCTGGAGGGACACCTCCCCGGCCTCGACGCCGCCGCGCTGCTGCCCGCCGTGCTCGCCGGGGAGGACGACGACGCGCGGGCCGCCGTCCTCGACGCCGCGCTGGCGCCCCTGGCCCCCGACCCCTCCCCCGCCTACCGAGACCTGCAGGCACTGCTCGAGCGGATGGCCGCGGACCGGGAGCTGGTGCGGGTCGACCAGGTCGCCGCGCTGGCCGGCGTGGGCGTGCGGTCCCTGCAGCGGCTGTTCGCCGGCGTCGTCGGCCTCTCCCCCAAGGCCGTGCTGGCGCGCTACCGGCTGATGGACGCCGCGGCCGCCATCGACGGCGGCGAGGTGAGCGACCTGGCCGGGCTCGCGGTCTCGCTCGGCTGGTTCGACCAGGCGCACTTCAGCCGCGACTTCCGGTCGGTCGTCGGGGTGACGCCGTCGGCCTACCTGGCCCGCGCCCGGGCCGGCCGCTAGGGCAGCGTCGGGATCCAGTCGGCCAGCGCCCGGCCGATCGCGTGCGGTGAGTCCTCGGGGACGAAGTGCGAGCCTGGCACGGTCACCTCGGTGACCGACGGCCACTTGCGGACCAGTGCGCGTGCCCGCCCGGTCAGCAGCCACCCGGGCTCGGCGTTGACGAACAGCTTCGGGACGGCGCTGGTGCGCAGCCAGGAGCCGTACCGCCCGACGACGTCGTGCACCGCCGGCGGGACGTTGTTGATCGGGATCTGCCGGGGCCACTCCAGCGTCGGCCAGCGGTCCTCGCGCTCGCGGAACGGCTGCCGGTAGCGCTCGTGCACCTCCGGGGGGAGCCCGCGCAGCGTGGACGCCGGGAGGATCCGCTCGACGAAGACGTTCTTGTCCAGGACCACGGCCTCGCCGTCGTCGCCGCGCATGGTCTGGAAGATCTTCCGGCCGTCCGCCGGCCAGTCGGCCCAGGTCATCGGGGTGACGATCGCCTCGGTGAAGGCCAGGCCGCGCACCGCCTCGGGGTGGCGGTGCGCCCAGGAGAAGCCCAGCGCCGAGCCCCAGTCGTGCAGCACGAAGGTGACCCGCCGCTCCACCCCGAGCGCCTCGAGGAGCCCGTCCAGGTGCGCGGCGTGCGTGGCGAAGGAGTAGGTGCCCCGCTGCGGGTCGGGCAGCTTCCCGGACTCCCCCATGCCGACCAGGTCCGGCGCGATGCAGCGGCCGAGGTGCTGCACGTGCGGGATGACGTTGCGCCACAGGTAGGACGACGTCGGGTTGCCGTGGAGGAAGACGATCGGGTCGCCCTCGCCCACGTCGACGTAGGCCATCTCGGTGCCGCGGACGGTGACCCGCTGCCGCGGGAAGGGGTCCTCGGGGGAGACGTCGTCGTCCATGCCGCGATCCTCGCCCAGCCGCCGGTGCCCCGCCGTCCGGGGATCGCGCTTGACCCTGACGCGACGTCAGGCTGTGCACTCGTCGTCGTCAGGGAGGGGGGACCCGCGTGAACGTGGGAGAGGTGGCCGAGCTGGCCGGCGTCACGGTGCGCACGCTGCACCACTACGACCGGATCGGCCTGCTGTCGCCGTCGGGCCGCACCGCGGCCGGGTACCGCCGCTACTCGGCGGCGGACCTGGACCGGCTGCACCAGGTGCTGCTCTACCGCGAGCTCGGGTTCCCCCTCGAGGAGGTCGCGACCCTGCTGGACGACCCGTCCGCCGACCCCGCCGAGCACCTGCGCCGGCAGCACCGGCTGCTGCGGGACCGGCTGGAGCGCACGCAGGCGATGGTCGCGGCCGTCGAGAAGGAGATGGAGGCGAGACAGATGGGGATCTCTCTGACCCCGCAGGAGCGGTTCGAGGTGTTCGGCGAGCACGACCCGGAGCAGTACGAGGCCGAGGTGCAGGAGCGCTGGGGCGACACCGACGCCTACCGCGAGTCCTCGCGGCGCAGCGCGGCCTACACCAAGGAGGACTGGCTCCGGATCAAGGCCGAGGGCGAGGACCTCATGCGGCGGATGGCCGAGGCGCTGCGGGCCGGCGTCGCACCCGACTCGGCGCAGGCGATGGACCTCGCCGAGGAGCACCGGCAGCAGATCACGGCCGACTTCTACGACTGCCCGCCGGAGATGCACGCGGCGCTGGGCCGGATGTACGTCGAGGACGAGCGCTTCACCGCCACGTACGAGAACGTGGCGCCCGGCCTCGCGCAGTGGGTGAGCACCGCGGTCCAGGCGAACGCCGCCCGCCGGGGCTGACCGGCCCGTTCCGTCGAGATCGGCGATCTCGCACCGATCCGGGGCTCCGGACGGGCGAGATCGGCGATCTCGACGGAGGGAGTGTGGGGGTCAGACGCGGACGAGGAGCTCGCCGTGCAGCATGGCGAGCCAGCCGTCGTCCGCCGCGGCCCAGCGCAGCCACGCGGCGGCGAGCTCCTCCAGCTCGTCCCGCGTGGCCAGCCCGTAGGACAGGGCCTGCTCGGCGAAGGCGGACGCCGTCGCGCGGCCGGCCCAGGAGCGGCCCCACCACTCCCGCTCGGCCGCCGACGCGTAGCACCACGACGACGCCGACGCGCTGACCTCGCGCAGGCCCGCGGCGTGCGCCCAGGCGAGCAGCCGGCGGCCGGCGTCGGGCTCGGCGTCGTTGGCCCGGGCCACCCGGCCGTACAGCTCGAGCCACCGGTCCAGGCCCCGGTCGGCGGGGAACCAGGTCGTGGCGGCGTAGTCGACGTCGCGGACGGCGAGCAGCCCGCCGGGGCGGCACACCCGCGCCATCTCGCGCAGCGCGGCGACCGGGTCGGTCAGGTGCTGCAGCACCTGGTGGGCGTGCACGACGTCGACCGAGTCGTCGGGCAGGTCGAGGGCGTACACGTCGCCGACGGCGAAGGTCACCGCGACGCCCTCCCGTGCGGCGAGGTCCCGGGCCTCGTCGAGCGGGTCGGCCGAGACGTCCAGGCCCAGCACGCGCCCCGGGGCCACCCGCCGGGCGAGGTCGACGGTGATCGTCCCCGGCCCGCAGCCGACGTCGAGCAGGTCGAGGCCGGGCCGCAGGTGCGGCAGGAGGTACCCGGCGGAGTTCTCGGCGGTCCGCCAGCGGTGCGACTGCAGGACCGGCTCGGCGTGCCCGTGCGTGTAGGTGTCCACGTGGGCATCCTGGCCCGTCGTCCCACACATCGGAACGAGCCGTCCCACCAAGTGGGACGACCCGGCCGTCAGGTCCGTGGTTCGCGGCCGGCCGGCTGCCTCGGTTCGCCGAGCAGCGGCGTCGGTGCGCGGAGCGGCACGTGCACCGGCGAGCCGGTGACCGACTGCGCGGCACCGTCCACGACGACGGTCACCGGCCCCTCGCCGCGCACCAGCGTGAGCGTGGTGCCCTCCTGGGTCGTCTCGATGCGCAGCACCGCACCGCGCCAGGTGACGTGGTAGGCGGTGCGGGAGAGCGACGACGGGAGCAGGGCGCGATCTCGAGGTCCTCGTGGTCCTCCCGCAGGCCGCCGAGACCGGCGGCCAGCGCCAGCCAGGCCCCGGCCACCGAGGCCATGTGCAGCCCCTGGGCGGTCCCCTCCTGGACGTCCCGGAGGTCCACGAGCGCGCACTCGCGCAGGTAGCGCAGGGCGAGGTCGGGGTGCTGCGCCTGCGCGCACACCACCGCCTGGACGGCGGCCGACAGCGAGGAGTCCCGGACGGTGCGCGCCTCGTAGTACTCGAGGTCGCGCGCCACCTCCTCGTCGGTGAACTCGTCCCGGCACCACCACAGCGCCTGGACGAGGTCGGCCTGCTTGAGCACCTGCCGCCGGTAGAACGTGGCGTAGTGCTGGTGCTCCTGGACCGGGTAGGCGTCCCGCTGCTCCTCGAAGGGCCACTCCTCGTAGGCGGTGAAGTTGGCGTTCATCGGGTGCACGCGCAGGCCCTCGTCCCACGGCACGTGGACGGCGGCGGCCGCGGACCGCCAGGCGGCGGTCTCGGTGTGGTCCACGCCCAGGTCCGCGGCGCGCGCCTCGTGCCTCCGGCAGGCGTCGGCGGCGCGCCGCAGGTTGGCCCGCGCCATGAGGTTGGTGAAGACGTTGTCGTCGACGACGCCGGTGTACTCGTCCGGCCCGGTCATGCCGAACAGGTGCCAGGCGCCGGCCGCGTCCTCGTGGCCCAGCGACATCCACAGCCGCGCCGTCTCCACGAGCACCGGCAGGCCGCCGACGTCGTCGAGGTCCTCGCCCGTCGCGTTCTGGTACAGCCAGAAGGCGCGGGCGATGTCGGCGTTGACGTGCATCGCCGCCGTGCTCGCGGGCCAGTACGCCGAGACCTCGGGCCCGCTGATGGTGCGCCACGCGAAGGCCGCGCCCGCCCGGCCCAGCGTCCGGGCCCGCTCCCGGGCGGAGCCGATCGTCTCCGCCCGCCACCGCAGCAGCCGGGCCGCCGTGTCCGGGCGCAGCAGGGTCAGGGCGGGCAGCACGAACCCCTCGACGTCCCAGAAGGTGTGGCCGCTGTAGCCCATCCCGGTGAGCCCCTTGGCCCCGACGGGCGCGCCGGAGATGCAGGCGGCGGAGCAGAACAGCTGGAAGACGCTGTAGCGCAGCGCCTGCTGCAGCTCGGGGTCCCCGTCGACCTCGACGTCGGCCGTCGCCCAGAACTCGTCGAGCACGTCGCGCTGCGCCGCGAGCAGCCCCTCCCACCCCAGGTCGAGGGCGGAGGCCACCGCGGCCGAGGCCTGGCCGACGAGGGACCCCGCCCACGCGTCGAGCGACCAGGTGTGGGCGACGACCTTGGTGATCCCGAGGGCACCACCGGCGGCCAGGTCGGCGGCGACGACGGTGACGACGCGGTGCTCGTCGGCGTCGGAGCTGACGCGCCCGCCGTCGACCACGTGGTCGACCGCGGCGGCGACGGTGATGCCCGAGCGCCGCGTCCGGGACGCGAGCGTGCCGCCGGTCGGCGCGCAGGCGTGCACCATCGGCTCGAAGGCGTTGTCGAGGACGTCCTTGACGCGCGGGTCGTCGTTGTCGACGCCCGTGGGCGTGACCGCCCCGCTGGCCACCTCGGACCGCACGACGACGTGCGCGGGGCCGTCCAGCGCACGCACCTCGTACCGCACGGCGCAGATCGACCGCTCCGCCAGCGAGACCAGCCGCCGCGAGGACACCTCCACCGTCGTGCCCCTCGGCGTCGTCCAGCGCACGCGCCGGTCGAGCGTGCCGGCCCGCAGGTCCAGCGTGCGCTCGTGGACCTCCGGCCGGACCTCGCGCACGTCGAGCGGGATCCCGTCGACCAGGAGGCGCAGCGGCGTGCCGTCGGTGACGGTGAGCAGCGCCTGTCCCTCGCCGGGCTGCCCGTAGCCACCCTCCGGGTAGGACAGCGGGTGGGTCTCGTAGACGCCCGACAGGTAGGTGCCGCGCATGCCGAAGGGCTCGACCTCGTCGAGCGTCCCGCGGATGCCGAGGTAGCCGTTCGAGAGGCTGAAGAGGGACTCGGCGACGTCGAGCGTGCCGGTGTCCACGTGCGGCTCGCGGACGTGCCAGGGGTCGACGTCGAGGGTCGGGGCGCTCACAGGGGGTCCTCGCGGTCTCGGAGGGAGGATCGGGGCACCCGGCCGGCGTCCCGGTCCCGTCCTACCGCCCGGTGCACCCCCGCGCGATCCGGGTCGGGACCTGCGTGGCCAGCGCGGCCTCGGCAGCAGGCAGCGCACGCTCGCGGTCGGCCGGGACCAGGCCGAGGCGCACCCGCCGGTCGAGCAGGTCGGCGACGGTCCGCGCACCCTCCGCCAGCGCCCCGAAGCGCAGCTCCCCCACCGTCTCCGGCCGGCCCGCGACCACCGGGTCGGGCCCGAGAGCGGCCACCCGCGGCGCCTCGGTGCCGTACCGGGCGACCAGCCGGGCGGGCGCCGCGACGGCGGCCAGCTCCTCCGGTGGCGCCGCCCCGACCAGCGGGAGCCGCGCCGTGGGCGACCGCCGCGCGCCCCGCCCCAGCCGCGTCACCACGGCGTCGACGGCGTCGGCCGCCATGGCCCGGTAGGTGGTCAGCTTCCCGCCGACGACGGACAGGACCGGTCCGTCCCACCGCAGCAGGTGCCTCCGGGACAGGTCCGCGGTGGCGTCGCCCGGCCCCGTCCCCGCCGACCCGGGCAGCACCAGCGGCCGCAGCCCCGCGTAGGCGCCGACGACGTCGTCGCCGGTCAGGGGCACGGCCAGCACCCGGTTCACCGTGTCGAGCAGTTGCCGCACCTCGGCGTCCGACGGGACGGGGTCGTCGTCGGGCACCGGCCCGGGCACCGGCTCGTCGGTGACTCCGAGGTACACCAGCCCACCCGGCTGCGGCAGCGCGAAGACGTAGCGCGACCGCGAGCCGGGCAGCGGCACGGTCAGGGCGGCGAGCGGGTCGCCGAGCCGCTCCGCGCGGACGACGAGGTGCGAGCCGCGCGAGGGCACCAGCCGGATCCCGGGCGCCAGCGCCTGGGCCCACACGCCGCTGGCGTTGACCACCGCGCCGGCCCGCAGCGTCAGCGCCTCGCCGTCGACGTCCACCGCCACCTCGGACCCGTCCACGCCGACCACCCGCGCCCCGGTCAGCACCCGGGCGCCGTGCGCGGCCGCCGTGCGGGCCAGCGCGACGACGAGCCGAACGTCGTCGGCGAGCTGGCCGTCCCAGAACACCGCGCCGCCGCGGCCGGGGCGCACCGCCGGGGTCAGCCGGGCGACCTCCGCGGGAGGCACGCGGCGGGTGCCGGGCAGCGAGCCGCGCCCGCCGCGCACCGAGACGCGCACCGCGTCGCCGAGGCGCCCGCCGAGCGCGCCGACGGCACTGACGTCGCGGCCCGCGGCGTCGGGCACGAGGAAGGGCAGTGCCCGGACCAGGTGCGGCGCGGTGGTGCGCATGAGGACCGCGCGCTCGCGGGCGCTCTCCCGGGCCAGGCCGATCTCGCCGTGCGCCAGGTAGCGCAGTCCACCGTGCACGAGCTTGCTCGACCAGCGGCTGGTCCCGGCGGCGAGGTCGGCGCGCTCCAGCAGCGCCACGGACAGGCCGCGGGCGGCGGCGTCGAGGGCCACGCCGGCGCCGGTCACTCCCCCGCCGACCACCACGACGTCGACGTCGCCGCTGGTCAGCGCCTCGACGTCGGCCGCGCGGCGCTCCGGCGTGAGGTCGGGGTCTCCGGTCACGTGCGGGGTCCCGGTCGGAGCACCGGCAGACTGTAGCCGTGCCCGAGCAGCCGGAACTGACCATCCAGGGATGGGGGCCCGGCGGCTCCCGCGGGGCCACCGCGACCCGGCCGGAGGACGCCCCCGAGAAGCCACCGGAGCCTCCCCGCGACCCGGAACCGCCGCTCCCGAAGGCCGCCCGCCGCCACCTGGCGAAGGAGCTGGGCTGGGAGCCGCGGCCGACCCCGCCGGTCGCCGTGGGCGAGATCCGGCTGGCCCCCTCCCGGCTGCCCGCGGGGGTGCACGACGCGCTGGTCGCGCTGCTCGGCGAGGAGCACGTGCGCACCGACCGGGAGGCGCGGCTGCGCCGGGCCGGCGGCAAGAGCTACCTCGACCTGTTGCGCCGGCGGGGTGGCGACGCCTCCGACGCCCCCGACGCCGTCGTCCTGCCGGGCAGCACCGGGGACGTCGCGGCGCTGCTGGCGCTGTGCGCGGAGCACGGGGTCGTCGTCGTGCCGTTCGGCGGCGGCACCAGCGTGGTCGGCGGCCTGTCCGGGATGGACCCCGACGACCGGCCGTCGCTGTCGGTCGACCTGTCGCGGATGGCGTCGCTGACCGACGTCGACGTCGCGTCGTCGCTGGTCACCGTGGGTCCGGGGATGCGCGGCCCGGCGCTGGAGGAGGCGCTGGGCGCGCGCGGTCTGACGCTCGGGCACCTGCCGCAGAGCTGGGAGTACGCGACGCTCGGCGGCTACGCGGCCACCCGGTCGGCCGGCCAGTCCTCCACCGGGGTGGGGCGGTTCGAGGAGCTGGTGGCCGGGCTGACGCTCGCCACGCCGTCCGGGGTGCTCGAGCTCGGCTCCCCGCCGGCGACGGCCGCGGGGCCCGACCTGCTGGGCCTGGCGCTGGGCTCGGAGGGGGCGCTCGGGGTCATCACCGAGCTCCGGCTGCGGGTCCGCCCGGCGCCGCGGACCCGCGTGTACGAGGGCTGGTCGTTCCGCACGTGGGCCGACGGGCTGGCCGGCCTGCAGCGGCTGGCGCGCCACGACCTGCTGCCCGACGTCGTCCGGCTCTCCGACCCCGAGGAGACCCGCGCCACCCTGCTCAACGCCGGCGGCACCGGCGCGCGGCTGCTGCGTGGCGCCCTGCGCGCCCGCGGGCGCGCCGACGGCTGCCTGCTCGTCGTCGGCTGGGAGGGACTGCCGCACGTGGTCCGGGCGCGCCGCCGTGCCGCGGTGCCGGTGCTGCGGGAGCACGGCGCGGCGCGCGTGGGCCGCCGGGCGGGCGAGTCCTGGCGGGAGCACCGGTTCGCCGCCCCCTACCTGCGCGACCGGCTCATGGACGCCGGCCTGCTGGTCGAGACGCTGGAGACGGCGGCCACCTGGACGGCGCTGCCGGCGGTGTACGACGCCGTCCGCGCGGCGCTGCGGTCGTCGCTGGGCCGGCCCGGCCGGCAGCCGCTGCTGATGACGCACGTGTCGCACGGCTACGCCACCGGCGCCTCCCTCTACGTCACCGTGCTCGCCGACCGCGACGACGCCCTGCCGCTGCAGCAGTGGCTCGGCGCCAAGCGGGCGGCGACCGAGGCGCTGCTGGCCGCCGGCGGCACGCTCACCCACCACCACGCCGTCGGCGCCGACCACCGCCCCTGGCTGGAGCGCGAGGTCGGCCCGCTCGGCGTGGAGGTGCTGCGCGCGGTCAAGCAGCGGCTGGACCCGCAGGGCATCTGCAACCCCGGGGTCCTGCTGCCCGACTAGTCGCGCGGATGATCAGCTGAGCTGAGCGTCGTGCGTCCTGGCTCACCGTCGGCGGTGAGCCAGGACGCAGCACGATCAGCTCACCTGATCGTGCTCGACGGGGCCGTCCAGCCCGGCGGGGGCAGGGCCGGCGGGATGCCCATCCGGCGGCGCAGCCACGCCGGCGGACGGGGCGGGCGGACGGCGGTCGCGGGCTCAGCCACGGCGGGCCCGCAGCGCGTAGCCGGTGGAGAACACGTCGCCGGGGTCGACCGCGCGCTTGACCGCGAGCAGCCGCTCGGCGGCCTCGGGGCTCCACGCCGCCAGCACCTCGTCCGGGCCGGAGACGTCGCCGAGGAAGTTGACCATCCCCCCGGGCGCGGCCCACGGCGCCAGCGCGGCCAGCACGCCGCGGCCGACAGCGGGCACCACCTCGGCCAGCTCCGGCACCATCGGGCCGATCACGAACACCGACCAGGCGGCGTCGCGGCCGGGGACGGCGTCGGGCACCCGCGCGGGGCGGGCCAGAGCTCCGCCCATCTGGCGGATCTCGGCCATCACCAGCGGGACCTGCACGTCCGGTCCCGCGGCGGCGAGGAACGCGTCCACGGCCTCCGCGGGGAGATCGGCGAGCAGCATCCCCTTCTCCCAGGCGGGCATCGGGTCGGTCGGGTCCATGTGCACCGCGTCGAGGGCCGTCGGCGGCACGGGCCCGACGCCGCCGAGCAGCACCTCGCCGGCGGACTCCATCGGCGCGACCAGCGCGGCTCCGAGCGCGGGGTCCTCGCCGGCGTACACGTAGCGCAGGTGAACCACGGTCTGCCCGCGCAGCGGCGGCGGCAGCTCCTCCAGCGGCGGGAGCCGCAGCACCGCGATCGACGTGCCGACCTCCTCGGGCAGCGTCGGCGCCCAGGTGCGGTAGGCGTGCAGCACGGCGGCGGCGTCGCGGCCGGCGAAGAACAGCCCGCCGGCCACCAGCGCCGGCACCGGGAACAGCTCGAACTCCAGCGCGGTGACCACGCCGAAGTTGCCCTTGCCGCCGCGCACCGCCCAGAACAGCTCCGGCTCGGTGTCGGCGCGGACGGTGCGCAGCACGCCGTCGGCGGTGACCATCTCCACGCTCACGACGGCGTCGGCGGCGAAGCCGTGCCTGCGGCCGAGCGAGCCCATCCCGCCGCCGAGGGTGTAACCGACCACGCCGACGTCGGACGAGGAGCCGCACAGCCCGATCAGCCCGTGCTCGGCGGCGGCCGCCACGACCTTCTGCCACTTGACGCCCGCCTCGACCCGCGCGGTGCGCCGGACCGGGTCGACGCCGACGCCCTGCATGCGGCGGGTGGTGACCACGAGCGCGCCGTCGGCGTTGCGCACCGGGCCGTGGCCGGTGGCCTGGACGGCGACCGGCAGGCCCTGCGCGGTGGCGAAGGAGACGGCCGCGGCGACGTCGGCGGCGCAGGTGGCGCCGACCGCCACGGCGGGCGTGTGCGTGACGGCGAGGTTCCAGGCGGCGACCTCGGCGGCCAGGCCCTCGTCGCCGGCGACGTAGACCGGCCCGTGGACGCGGCCGCGCAGGTCCGCGACCGCCGCGGGGTCCAGGAGGACGGGGGCGTCGTCGAGCGGCGTGCGCGGGCGGGGGGCCGGGGCGGGGGTCCGGGTCAGGCTCATGGTGGGTTCCTCGGGGCAGGGAGAAGGTCGAGGCTGACCGTGGCCCCGCCGTCTTGACGGCGACTTGCGCCCGACTTGGGCCGCACGGACCCCTCCCGCTGCGAGGTTCGACCTGCGAGGATGCGCCCTCGTGCGGTACCGCGTCCTCGGCCCCCTCGAGGTCACCGGTCCCGACGACCGCCCCGTCGACGTCGGAGGGGCCAAGCCCCGCGCGCTGCTGACGCTGCTGCTGGCCGAGGCCGGCCGGGTCGTCCCGATCGACCGGATCGTCAGCACGCTGTGGGGCGACGAGCCGCCGCCCACCGTGACCGGCACGCTGCAGGCCTACGTCTCCCACCTGCGCCGGGTGCTCGAGCCCGAGCGCGGGCCCCGCCAGGCCCCGTCGGTGCTGCTCACCCGCGCGCCCGGCTACCTGGTGCAGGTCGGCGCCGAGGACCTCGACAGCCTGCGCTTCGCCCGCCTGGTGGAGGAGGGCGACCGCGCCGTCGGGGCGGGCGACCCCTCCGGCGGGGTGGCCGCCCTCGACCGCGCGCTGGAGCTGTGGCGCGGCGAGCCCCTGGCCGAGCTCGGCGACGCCCCCGGCGCGGCCACCGACCGGTTGCGCCTCACCGAGCTGCACGTGCGGGCCCGCGAACGCCGCTGCGACGCGCTGCTCGCCGTCGGCCGGGCCGACGCCGCCGTCACCGACCTGCAGCGGCTCGTCGCCGAGCACCCGCTGCGCGAGCGGCTGTGGGCGCGGCTGGTGACCGCCCTCTACGCCGCCGACCGGCAGGCCGACGCGCTCGACGCCCTGCGCCGCTGCACCGAGCTGCTGCGCGAGGAGCTGGGCATCGACCCCGGCCCCGAGCTGCGTGACCTCGAGCAGGCGGTGCTCCGGCAGGACCCCCGGCTGACCTCGCGGGTGCCCCGGCCGGTGCTGTCGGTGGTGCCCCCGCCGGCGCCCGCGCCGCTGGCCGCACCCGGCGACGAGACGCTGGTCGGCCGCCGCGCGGAGCTCGCCCGGCTGCGGGCGGTCGCCGAGCAGGCCGCCGCCGGCCGCGGCGCCGTCGTCGTGCTCGGCGGGGAGGCCGGCATCGGCAAGACCCGGCTGGCCGAGGCCCTCGCGGACACGATCCGGGCCGTCGGGTGGGCGGTCGCCGAGAGCCGGTGCGCCGACGACGCCGGCGCTCCCGCGCTGTGGCCGTGGACGCAGGTGCTCGAGCAGCTCGGCCAGGAGCCGCCGGCCCCCGGCGGGCAGGACGGGGACGACGCCGACGCCGCCCGGTTCCGCCTGTTCCAGGCGCTGCGGGCCCGGCTCACCGCCGCCGCCGGCGAGCGCCCGGTGCTCGTGGTCCTCGACGACCTGCAGGGCGCCGACACGACGTCGGTGCAGCTGCTCACCCTGCTCGCCCGCCACCTGCCGCGGGTGCGGCTGCTCGTCGTCGTGACGGTGCGCAGCGTCGGGGAGGACCTGCCCGAGGCGGTCGAGGACTGCCTGGCCCGGCTGGCCCGCGAGCCCTCGGCCACCACGATCACGCTGCGGGGCCTCGACCCCGACGACGTCGGCTCGCTGCTGACCGCGCAGCTGGGCTCGGCCGGTGACCCGGGGCTGGCCGCCACGGTGCACGACCGCACGGCGGGCAACCCGTTCTTCGTCGTCGAGCTGTCCCGCTGGATGCGCGGCGGCCGCGACCTGCACACCGTGCCGGTGCCGCCGTCGGTGGTCGAGGTGCTGCGCACCCGCCTGGCCCGGCTGCCCGGGGGCACGCGTCCGGTGCTGGAGCTGGCCGCCGTCGCCGGGCGCGAGGTGGCCCTGGACCTGCTCGAGGCCGCCGGGGAGCCCGCCGAGCAGGCGCTGGCCGCCCTCGACGCCGCGGTCGCCGCGGGCCTCGTCGTCGAGGGCGCCACCCCGTGGAGCTGGCGGTTCACCCACGCGCTGGTCCGCGAGGTGCTCGCCGACGACCTCCCCGCGCTCCGGCGGGCCCGGCTGCACGCGCGCCTCGGCGAGGCGCTGGAGCGGCGGCTGGCCGGCAGCCGCCCCGACGGCGCGCTGGTCGAGCGGCTGGCGCACCACTTCGTCGAGGCGGCTCCCGTCGCCGGTCCCGCCGCCGGACTGCGCTGGTCGACCGCCGCCGCGGCGGCGGCCCGGGCGCGCCTGGCCGACGGCGAGGCCGCGGTGCACACCCGCCGCGCGCTGCGGCTGGTGGACCCCTCGCAGCCCGGCGCCGCCCGCACCCGGCACGACCTGCTCACCGCGCTCGGCAACGACCTGCTGCGCAGCGGCGAGCGCACCGAGGCCCAGCAGGTGGTCGGCGAGGCGATCGCGCTGGCCCGCGAGCTCGGCGACCGGCGCTGCCAGCTCGAGTCGGCCGCCGTCTGGGGCTCGGTCACGCTGTGGAACTGGCGGCCGCACGGCGTCGTCGACGCCGAGATGGTGGCGCTGCTGGAGGACCTGCTCGAGCACCGCGACGAGATCGCGCCGGACGCCACCGAGGCCGAGAGCGACCGGCTGACCGCGCGGCTGCTGGGCACCCTCGGCGTCGAGCTGGCCTTCAGCGAGGACCTGCAGCGCGGCGTCCGGTACGCCGAGCGGGCGGTGGCGCTGGCCCGTGGCGTCGGGGACCCGGAGCTGCTGGGCCGGACGCTGAACAACTACTCGCTCGCGGTGTGGGGCCGCCCGGGGGCCGCCGAGCTGCGGCTGGCGGCCACCGACGAGGCGCTGGCCCTGACCGGGCACGGGCTGCCGCGGCGCACGGAGTTCTACGCGCGGCTGCACCGCGCGGCGATCCGGCTGCACCTGACCGACCGCGCCGGTTTCGAGGCCGACCTGGAGGCGGGGCGGCGGCTGGCGTTCTCCCTGTCGGGCCCCGAGGTGCGCCCGCACGTGCTGTGGCAGCAGGCCGGCGCCGCCTGGCTGGCCGGCGACGCCGCGCGCGCCGAGGAGCTGACCACCGAGGCGCACGAGCTCTACCGCCGCGTGACCCCGCACTCGCGCCACGCCTACGCCGCGCACGTGTTCACCCTCCGCCGCGCCGACGGCCGGCTGCCCGAGGCGATCGACCTGCTCGTGCAGACCGGCGACGAGGGCAACCCGCTGCTGCAGCTCATGGCCGTGCTGGCCGCCGCCGAGTCCGGCGACCTGGCCGAGGCGCGGCGGCTGCGCGCCCGGTGGGGCCGCACCCAGATCCGGGACTGGGCCAGCGACGTCGCGGTGCTGCTGCAGGCCGAGGCCGCGCTGCACCTCGGCGACGAGCCCGAGCTGACGATGGCCACCGTCGCGCTGCTGCCCTTCCGCGGCCGGCAGGCGGTGCTCGGCACCCCGGCCTTCACCCTTGGCGCCTACGACGAGGTGCTCGGGCGGATCGCCGAGCGCACCGGCGACACGGTGGCCGCCCGCGACTGGTGGACCGGCGCGCGCGAGCAGGGCCGCAAGGTGGGCTCCCCGCGGCAGGTGGCGCTCGCCGAGGCACACCTCGCGCGGGTGCCGGCGGAGGCGGCGCGCCGCCCGCCGCGCCGCCGGCCCGCGCCGCCGACGCCGCGCCGGGCCGCGGAGCGCCCCGCGGAGGGGCGCCCCGCCTAGACGAAGGACCCCGTCCTCCTCACCCCTCGCAGGCTCGGGGTGAGCCTCTGGACGGGGCCGACATCGGACCGGAACGGTCAGAGCGTGGTCGCGCGGCCGCCGTCGACCGGGATGACGGCGCCGGTGACGTACGCGCCGGCCCGGCTGGCCAGGTAGACGACGACGCCGGCCATGTCGTCGGGACGGCCGATGCGGCCCAGCGGCGAGCTGGCGGCGATCTCGTCGCCGCGGGCGGCCAGCGTGGCGGCCATCATCTTCGACTCGAACGGCCCCGGGGCGACGGCGTTGACGGTGATCCGCCTCGGTCCCAGCTCCTTGGCCAGGTGCCGGGTGAGCTGGTGCACCGCGGCCTTGCTCGAGGAGTAGGAGTAGGTGGGCAGGACCGGCACGTGCAGGCCGTCGATGCTGCCGACGTTGACCACGCGGGCGGGGTCGTCGTCGGTGGCGGCGGCCTCGAGCAGCGGCAGCATCGCCCGGGTGAGGAAGAACGGGGCCTTGAGGTTGAGGTCGAGGACCTTGTCCCAGGCCGAGGCGGGGAAGGTCTCCAACGGCTCGCCCCAGGTGGCGCCGGCGTTGTTGACGAGCACGTGCACGCGCTCCTCCCGCCGGCCGACCTCCTCGGCCAGCCGGACGCACTCGGCCTCGGTGCTGATGTCGGCGGGGATCGACTCGACCCGGCCGTACGCGGCCAGCTCCGCGGCGGCCTGCTCGCCGGCCTCCGGCTTGCGCGAGGAGACGTAGACCGACGCCCCGGCCTGCAGCAGGCCGCGGGCCATCATCAGGCCGATGCCGCGCGTGCCGCCGGTGACGACGGCGACCTTCCCGGTCAGGTCGAACAGGTCCACGCGGTGCCTCCTGGTGCCCTCGGGGGCCGGCGGTGTCGTGCGACGGCCCGGTCACTGTGCCAGCCTCGGTCCCCGTGACGACCGCGGCCCCCCGCCCCCTGGGCGTGACCAGCGAGGTCGGCCCGCTGCGGACGGTGGTCCTGCACCGGCCGGGCGCCGAGCTGCGCCGGCTGACCCCCCGCAACAACGACCAGCTGCTCTTCGACGGCGTGCCGTGGGTGGCCCGCGCGCAGGAGGAGCACGACGCGTTCGCCGCCGCGCTCACCGGCCGCGGCGTCGAGGTCCTGTACCTCGACCGGCTGCTGGCCGAGGTACTGGCCGCGCCGGAGGCGCGGGAGGAGCTGATCGGCGCCGCCGTCGACGACCCCCGCCTCGGGGCCACCCTCACCCGGGCCGCGGCCGCGCACCTCGCCGGCCTGGCGCCGGAGGACCTCGCCGGTGCGCTGATGGCCGGGCTGGCGCACCACGAGCTGCGCGGCGGGCGGGGGCTGGCCTACGAGGTCATGGACCGGCACGACTTCGTCGTCCCGCCGCTGCCCAACCTGCTGTTCACCCGCGACTCGTCGGTGTGGGTCGGGGACCAGGTGGCCATCACCTCGCTGGCCATGCCCGCCCGGCACCGGGAGAGCACGATCACCCGCGCGATCGCCACGTACCACCCGCGCTTCGCCGGCGCCGAGCAGCTCTACGACTCCTCGCTGGAGCACCTCGAGGGCGGGGACGTCCTCCTGCTGGCCCCGGGGGTGGTGGCCGTGGGGGTCGGGGAGCGGACGACGCCGGGCGGCGCCGAGCGGCTGGCCCGCCGGGTGTTCGCGCGGGGGCTGGCGCACACGGTGCTCGTCGTCCCGATCGCCCAGGAGCGGGCGACCATGCACCTGGACACCATCGCCACGATGGTCGACGTCGACGCCATGGTCATGTACCCGGCGGTGGCCGACACGCTGGTGGCCTGGACGGTCACCGCCGACACGCCCCCGGACGACGACGACACCACCGACCTCGTCGTCCGCGGGCCCGCGCCGTTCGTCGTCGCCGCGGCCGAGGCCATGGGCATCGAGCGGCTGCGGGTGATCGACACCGGCCTGGACCCGGTCACCGCCGAGCGCGAGCAGTGGGACGACGGCAACAACACCCTCGCGCTGGCGCCGCGGCTGGCGGTGGCCTACGAGCGCAACACCGTCACCAACGCCGCGCTGGAGGCGGCCGGCATCGAGGTGGTGCCGATCGCGGGCTCGGAGCTCGGCAGCGGCCGCGGCGGGCCCCGGTGCATGTCCTGCCCGGTGTGGCGCGACCCGCTGTAGACCCTCTCGGCGCGACACTGCCGCTCAGTACGCTGCCGTACCCCTCCCGTGCCGGGAGGTCCCGGTGAGAGGACGCGAAGCGTGACAGGTACGCAGGCCGCCCGGCGCACCGGCCGGATCGCGGGGCTCGGCGGGGGGCTGGTCGGCTTCCTCGTCTTCGTCGAGTTCACCAGCGGCGTGCTGCAGGGCTACTACGTCCCGCTGCTGAGCGACGTCGCCCGCCACCTCGGGATCCACGACGCCGACGTCAACTGGCTCGAGGCCGCCCAGCTCATGCTCTCGGCGATCGCCGTGCCGGTCCTGGCCAAGCTCGGCGACCTCCACGGCCACCGGCGGATGCTGCTGCTCTCGGCGGTGGTGGTCGCGGCGGCCACGGTGCTGCTGGCGACCGCCCAGGACTTCGGCGTCTTCCTCGTGGCCTGGGCGCTGCAGGGCGTCTACGCCGCCTGGCTGCCGCTGCAGGTCGCGCTGATCCACGCGCGGTCGCGCGGCCGGGCGGACGCCGCGGCGAGCACCCGCCGGGCGACCGGCCTGATCGTCGCGGCGCTGCAGGCCGGCGCCATCGTGGGCGCCCTGGGCGGCGGGCAGGTCGGCGCCGCGCTCGCGGGGCGGTTCTGGCTGGTGCTGCTGCTCCCGGGGGTCCTCGTCGTCGGCGTCTGCGTCGTCGTGCTGACCCGCGTGCCGGAGAGCACCGACCGCCGCAGCGGGGACGTCGACGTGACCGGCGTGGCGCTGCTCAGCGTCGTGCTGCTGGTGATCACCGGCGGCCTGACGTTCGTGCGCGTCAACGGCGCCGGCGAGCCGTGGCCCTGGCTGGTGACCGCGCTCGGCGTGGCGCTGGTCGCGCCGTTCGTCCGCTACGAGCTGCGCCGGGAGGACCCGCTGGTCGACTTCCGGGTGCTGCGCTCCCCCAGCATGTGGCCGGTGCAGCTGACCGCCGGGCTGTTCGGCGTGAGCGTGCTCGGCGCCCAGGGCCCGCTGTCGACCTTCGCGCGCACCGACCCGGAGGTCTACGGCTACGGCCTGGGACTGTCCACGAGCGAGGTGTCGGTCGTCATCGGCGGCTACGTCGTGTCGATGCTCCTGGGCGCGAGCCAGTTCTCCCGCGTCTCCCAGGCCACCACCCCGCGCGTCACCCTCATCGGCGCCGCGACGCTCACCGGCCTCGGGTACCTGCTGCTCGTGCCGCTGCACTCCACCCTCCCGCAGGTCCTCGGGGCGATGGTGGTCGCCGGGCTGGGCTCCGGCGCGCTCGTGGCGGCGCTGCCGGCCGCCGCGGCCGCGGCGGCCCCGCCCGGCCGCACCGGCGTGGCCACCGGGTTGACCAACACCACCAAGGTGCTCGGCGGGAGCTTCGCCTCCGCCGTCTTCGCCGTCGCCCTCGCGGCCGGGTCCGTGGGGACGGCGGGGTCGCTGGCGGGCTACGTCACCGTCTGGGTGGTGTGCGGGGGGACGGCGTGGCTGGCCGCGCTGTCGCTGGTGTTCGTGCCGCGGCTGGCGTTCTCCGACCGGCCGGAAGCCGTGGGCGTGCGGGAGGTCGCGTGAGGACCGCACCGCTCCTCCTCGGCCCGGTGGCCGGGGTGGCCGCGGGAGCCGCGGCGGTGGCGCGGCGGGTCGCCCGCTTCCGGCCGCTCGAGGCACCCGTCCCGCCCGCGGACGCCTCGGGCCTGGACGCCGACGCCGCCGCGGCCCGGCTGGGCGAGCTCATCCGCATCCCGACGGTCTCCTCGCGCGATCCGGACCAGGTCGACGCCGCGGCGTTCGCGCGCTTCCGCGACCGCCTGGCGGAGCTGTACCCGCACACGCACCGGGTGCTCGAGCGGGAGGTCCTCGACGGCGGGGCGCTGCTCTGGCGCTGGCGCAGCGGCACCGACCGCCCGCCGCTGGTGCTCATGGCCCACCACGACGTCGTCCCGGTCACCGGCCAGGCCTGGACCCGCGACCCGTTCTCCGGGGCGGTCGAGGACGGCTGGGTGCACGGCCGCGGTGCCGTCGACGACAAGGGCTCCCTGGTGGCGGTCCTCGAGGCGGTCGAGTCGCTGGCCGCCGCGGGGCACACCCCGGCGCGCGACGTCTACGTCTCCTCCAGCAACGACGAGGAGGTCCTCGGCGTCGGCGCCCAGCAGGCCGTGCAGGTGTTCCGCGACCGGGGCATCGAGCCGTGGGCGGTGGTCGACGAGGGCGGCGCCGTGGTGACCGGCGTCTTCCCGGGCGTGCCGGGGCAGATCGCCGTCGTCGGGCTCGCCGAGAAGGGCCTGCTCGACGTCGACCTGGTGACCTCCGACCCCGGCGGGCATGCGTCCTCGCCCACGCCGGACGGCGCCCCGGCCCGGCTGGCGCGGGCGATCCTGCGGCTGGACGCCGCCCCTTCCCGGCCCGGCTCGACGACGTCGTGCTGGGGATGGTCGACGCCGCCGGCCGGCACGCCTCCGGCGCGTACCGGGCGCTGTTCGCCCACGCCCGCGCGCTGCGACCGCTGCTCGCCACGGCGCTGGCGCGGGCCAGCCGGGAGGCGAACGCGCTGGTGCGGACGACTGTGGCGGTCACCGAGCTCGAGGGCAGCAGCGCGCGCAACGTGCTGGCCACGCGGGCCCGCGCGCACCTGAACATCCGCATCGCGCTCGGCGAGACCGTGCAGTCGACGGTCGACCGGCTGCGCCGGGTGGTCGGCGACCCCTCGGTCGAGGTGCGGGTGCTCTCGGGCAACGACCCGTCACCGGTCTCGCGGACCGACAACGAGGCTTACGCGGCGCTCGGGGCGGCGGTGCGGGCGGTGTACCCGGAGGCGGCCGTCGCGCCGTACCTGATGGTGCAGGCCAGCGACGCCCGGCACTTCGCGCAGATCAGCGACAGCGTCTACCGGTTCATGCCCTTCGACCTGTCCCGCGGCGAGCTCGACGCGCTGCACGCGGCCGACGAGCGGATCAGCGTCGCCGCACTGCACCGCGGCGCGGTGTTCTTCCGCCACCTCGTCCGGCACCTCTGAGCGCCGCCGGCCGGACCAGGTCACTCCGCGGACGCTCGTGCTCTGCCCCCGATCGTGAGCAGAGCACGAGGAGACGACGGGGCGGGTGCCCTGCGCACGCTCGTGCTCTGCCCCGCGACGCGGGGCAGAGCACGAGCGGCGGCGTGAGGACACCCGCATCGGTGAGGTCAGCGCAGGGTGACCTGGCGGGAGAGCAGGCCGGCGCGGGCGCGGCGCTCGTCGGCGGTCAGCGGCTCGCTCGAGGCCAGGGCCTGCTCGAGGCGGCTGGCGAACTCCGCCGCCGGGCCGGCCCACTCCTGCGCGGGGTGTCGGCGGGCAGGTCCCACACCGGCACGACCAGCCCGTGGGCGCGGAAGGCGCCGGCGTAGCGGGTGCCCTCGCCGAGCAGCAGCTGCTCGGACGCCGAGAGCCGGGCCAGCGCGTCGAGCAGCGGCTCCTCGGCCTCGGGCCGCACCCAGCGCAGGTGGGCGCGCTCGTTGCCCGGCCGCACCCAGTACGCCGCCTCGAGCCCCTCCAGGCGCTCGGTCGGGAGCACGGCCTCGTTGGCCCGCTCCAGCCCGGCGCGGGCGGCGGCGTTGGCGTCGGTGCCCTCCAGCCAGAAGCCGAAGTCGGGGTGCACGGTCACCTCGAGGGGCGCGGTGGGGTCGAGCAGCTCCTGCAGCCGCGGCCCCGCCGACCCGGCGGCCCCGATGGGGCCCGGGTCCACCGGCGCGCCGGCCGGCGACTCCAGCGCCGCGGCCAGCGCGGTGCCGAGGTCGCGGCTGACGTCGTCGGAGGAGGCCGGCAGCTGGACGCCGAGCAGGATCTCGCCGTTGCTCCGGACCAGCGCCGGCGCGCCGCCGGGGAGCACGCTGGCGAGGGTGACGGCGCGACCGTCGGTGGTCGTCAGCGGCGCGGTGGCGGCCGGCACCAGCTCGCGCAGCGCCACCCAGTCCGGCTCGCCGGGCAGGCCCTCGAACGGGCGGGTCACCGGCGGCGCGTAGCCCGAGCCGTGGCAGTGCTTGTACCGGCGGCCCGACCCGCAGGGACACGGGGCCTTGGGGTTGACCTCGCCGGCGGCGGGTGCGGGTGCGGGTGCGGGACGGCGGCGGGTCGCGGAACGGGCCATGCGGCCCAGGGTATGTGGGCCCCCGGCCGCTCCCGCGCCGCATAGGGTCGGCAGCCGTGACCTCCGTGGCGGCACCGCTGGACCTCACCGACCCCGCCGTCGTCGCCGATCCCTACCCCGCGTTCGCCGCCGCCCGCGCCGTCGCGCCGGTGCAGTGGCACGAGGGGCTGGCCCTGTGGCTGGCGTTCACCCACGCGGAGAGCAACGCCGTCCTGCGCGACCGGCGGCTAGGCCGCATCTGGCGCGACCGGGAGCCGGCCGCGCGGTTCGGCGCGTTCAACCTGATCCACCGCAACGCCCTCCTGGAGATGGAGCCGCCCGACCACACCCGCCTCCGCCGCCTGGTCAGCGCCGCGTTCGCCCGCGGCCACGTCGAGCGGCTGCGCCCGTGGGTGCAGGACCTGGCCGGCGAGCTGGTCGACGGCCTGGTGGAGCGCTCGGGCGGCACCGAGCCCGTCGACGTCCTGTCCGGCATGGCCGAGGAGCTGCCGGTCGCCGTCATCGCCGAGCTGCTCGGCGTCCCCGCGGCCGACCGCCCGCTGCTGCGCCCGTGGTCCAACGCCATCGTGAAGATGTACGAGTACGGCCGGACGACGGCGGTCGAGGACGCCGCCGAGCGGGCCGCCGCGGAGTTCGTCGCCTACCTGCGCGAGCTCGCCGCGCAGCGCCGCCGGGCGCCGGGTGAGGACCTGCTCTCGCACCTGGTCACCGTCCGCGACGCCGAGGGCGACCGGCTGACCGAGGACGAGCTGGTCACCACCTGCATCCTGCTGCTCAACGCCGGCCACGAGGCCACGGTCAACGTCAGCGGCAACGGGCTGCTCGCGCTGCTGGAGCACCCCGGCGAGCTGGCGCGGCTGCGGGCCGACCCGGCGCTGCTGCCGACGGCGGTCGAGGAGCTCATGCGCTTCGACTCGCCGCTGCAGCTGTTCGAGCGCACCGCCACGGCCGACGTGGAGGTCGGCGGCACCACCGTGCGCGAGGGGCAGAAGGTGGCCGCTCTGCTCGGCGCCGCCAACCGCGACCCCGCCGTCTTCGCCGACCCCGACACCCTAGACGTCGGCCGCGGCGACAACCCGCACGTCTCCTTCGGCGCGGGCGTGCACTTCTGCATCGGGGCACCGCTGGCCCGCGTGGAGCTGCAGGCCTCCTTCGGCGCGCTGCTGGAGCGGACCTCGCGGCTGGAGCTGGCCCGCCCGGCGCGGCGCCGTCCCGAGTTCGTCATCCGCGGCCTGGCCGAGCTGCCCGTCGTCCTGACCCGCTAGTGGACGCCGCGGAGGTCCTCGGCCGGCTGCGCGCGCTGGCCGACCCGGCGCGGCTGGCGGGGATGGCCCGCCACGGCGTCGGCGGCGCGGAGACCCTCGGTGTCACGGTGGCCGAGCTGCGCGTGCTGGCCGAGCAGCTCGGCCGCTCGCACGAGCTGGCCGCGGGGCTGTGGGCCTCCGGCGTCCACGAGGCGCGCATCCTCGCGAGCTTGGTCGAGGACCCGGCCGCGGTGACCGGGCGGCAGCTCGACGAGTGGGCGGCCGCGTTCGACTCGTGGGACCTGTGCGACCAGGTCTGCCAGAACCTGGTCCGGCACACCCCGTTCGCCTGGGAGCGCGCACTGGCGTGGAGCGCGCGCCCCGAGCCGTTCGTGAAGCGGGCCGGCTTCGCCGTCATGGCCGGCCTCGCGGTCGCCGACGAGCGGTCGGGCGACGAGCGGTTCGAGCCGTTCCTGCGCGCGGTCGCCGAGCGGGCCGACGACGACCGGCCGCTCGTCCGCAAGGGCGCGAGCTGGGCGCTGCGCCAGATCGGCAAGCGCAGCCCCGGCCTGCGCGCCCGTGCCGTCGAGACGGCGCAGCAGCTGCGGTCGGGGGGCCGCGGCGCGCGCTGGGTGGGCACGGACGCCCTGCGGGAGCTGGAGCGACGCAGTCCCCGGTAGATGGTGAGCCCGGTCACTGGCACGATGCGGCCATGCGCGGGCTCATGCAGGACTTCCCCCTCACCATCGACGCGATCTTCCGGCACGTCGAGCAGCACTACGGCGACGGGACCATCGCGACCAACAGCCCCACCGGCGTCACGAAGGTGACCTACGCCGAGTGGGCCGAGCGCACCCGCAAGCTGGGCGGCGTCCTCGACACGCTGGGGATCAGCGCCGACGGCCGGGTGGGCACCTTCGGGTGGAACAGCCAGCGCCACCTCGAGCTGTACTTCGCCGCACCGTCGACCGGGCGCGTCCTGCACACCCTCAACATCCGGCTCTTCCCGGAGCAGCTGACCTACATCGCCAACCACGCCGAGGACGAGGTCGTCTTCGTCGACCGCTCGGTGCTGCCGCTGTTCTGGCCGCTCGTGGACACGATGAAGACCGTGCAGCACGTCGTGATCATGGACGACGGCAGCGACAACGAGATCCCCGACGACCCGCGCGTCTCCGACTACGAGGCGCTGCTGGCCGAGGCCTCGCCGGTCGAGTTCCACGTCACGGACGAGAACTCCGCCGCCTCGATGTGCTACACGTCCGGCACCACCGGCAACCCCAAGGGCGTCGTCTACTCCCACCGCTCGACGTTCCTGCACACCATGGGCGTGCTGATGCCCAACGCGTTCGGCCTGAGCATCCGCGACGTCGCCATGCCGGTCGTGCCGATGTTCCACGCCAACGCCTGGGGCATCGCGCAGGCCGCCCCGGCCGCCGGCGCCTCGTTGGTCATGCCCGGCCCGATGATGCAGCCCGAGGCGCTGGCCAAGCTGATCGTCGACGAGGGCGTCACGTTCACCGCCGGCGTCCCGACCATCTGGCAGGGCGTCCTGCCCCACCTGGCCGGCAAGGAGCACCGGTTGCGCGACATCGGCTGCGGCGGCTCGGCGGTGCCCAAGGCGCTGTCGGAGGCCTACCGCGAGCAGGTCGGCCTGCCGATCCTGCAGGCCTGGGGCATGACCGAGACCCACCCGGTCGCCTCCTCGGGCATCCTGCCGCCCCGCTTCGACGACCTCGACGACGAGGGCAAGGCCGCCCAGCGCTCCCGTGCCGGCATCCCGTTCCTCGGCGTCGAGGCGCGCATCGTCGACGCCGAGACCCTCGAGCCGCAGCCCTGGGACGACAAGGCCACCGGTGAGCTGCAGGTCCGCGGCCCGTGGTGCGCGCAGGACTACTACAACCCCGACGCCGGCGTGGTGCTGACCACCGAGGACGGCTGGATGCGCACCGGCGACGTCGCGGCGATGGACTCCTTCGGCTCCATCCGCATCGCCGACCGCACCAAGGACCTCATCAAGTCCGGCGGCGAGTGGATCAGCTCGGTCGACCTCGAGAACGCGATCATGAGCCACCCGAAGGTCAAGGAGGCCGCGGTCGTCGGCATCCCGCACCCGAAGTGGGACGAGCGGCCGCTGGCCTGCGTCGTCCTCCGGGAGGGCGAGACCGCCACCGAGGAGGAGATCCTCGAGCACCTCAAGCCGCTGGTGGCCAAGTGGTGGATGCCCGACGCCGTCGAGTTCATCGACGAGGTCCCCAAGACCAGCGTGGGCAAGTTCTCGAAGAAGGACCTGCGGTCGCGCTTCGCGGAGTACGCGCCCAAGTCCTGACCGGCCCCCTGCAGGGGCCCGCCGCGAGCCTGCGAGCGGGTGGGGGGCAGGGGGTTCTCACAGGACGAAGGGCGGCTGGCCGGTCTCGCTCACCAGGGGCCGGCCGGCCGCCCGCCACCCGCCCATGCCGTCGCCGACGTTCACCGCGTCGTAGCCGTTGCGGTTGAGCCAGGCGGCCACCCGCGCCGAGCGCCCGCCGCTGCGGCAGACGACGTAGACCGGGTCACCGTCGGGCACCTCGTCGAGCCGTGCCGGGACGTCGCCCATCGGGATGTGCGTGGCGCCCTGGGCGTGGCCGGTCACCCACTCGTCGTCCTCGCGGACGTCGAGGAGGACGGCGTCCTCGGGGACCTCGCCTGCGGACACGGTCGGGACCTGCTGCGGCATCACGCACCCCATCCTCCCAGGTGGGCCCCGGCCGCACCGGCGACGCGGGTCACCGCCGGGCTGGGAGGATGGGCCGTGATGTCCGCTCCCCCCGCGCTCCCGGTCCGCGAGCCGGCCTGGTCGCTGTCGCGCTCGGCGATCTGGCTGTGGGTCACGCAGGGGGTGCTCGGCACGCTGGTCTACGGCGTCCTGGTGGCGGTGTTCGTGCTGGCGGTGCCGTCGTCGGTGGGCGGGCCGGTCCCGGTGCTGCGGTGGCTGCTGCCGGCACTGGTCGCCGTGTACGCGGTCGTGGCGGTCGGCATCCGGCCGTGGATCCGCTACCGCGTGCACCGCTGGGAGGTCACCGCGGAGACGGTGCACGCCCTCACCGGCTGGCTCAGCCGCACCTGGACGCTGGTGCCGGTCGCGCGGATCCAGACCGTCGACGTCACCCGCGGCGTGCTGCAGCAGCTCTACGGCCTGGCCAGCGTCGCGGTGCTCACCGCGTCGTCGCAGGGCACCGTCCGGGTGCCGCACCTGGAGGTCGGCGTCGCCGAGCGGGTGGCCGAGGACCTCGCCCGCCGCGCCGAGCAGGTCCGGGACGAGGCCACGTGACGGGTGGCGAGGCCACGTGACGGGTGGCGAGGCGACGGACCTGGGACAGGCCGCGCCGGAGGTCAGCGCGCCCCGGCGCACCTCCCCGCTGATCGTCCTGGTGCACACGGTCACCTTCCGGCAGGCCCGGCAGGTCGTGCCCGCCGCGATCCCCGTGGTCGCCGCGGTGGGCGCCGACGGCGCGGGCGTCGTCGTGGCGCTGGTGGTGGCGGTGACGGCGCTCTCGCTGCTGTTCGCGGCGCTGACGTGGTGGCGGTCCACCTACCTCGACACCGCCTCCTCGGTGGTCCTCACCCGCGGCCTGCTGGCCCGCTCGGTGCGCACCGTGCCCAACGACCGCATCCGCGGCGTGGAGGTCGAGGCCCCCGCGCTGCACCGGCTGTTCGGGCTGGTCCGCGTCCGCATCGACGCCGCGGCCGGGACGATGACCGGCGGGGACGAGGAGGTCGTCGTCGACGGCGTCCCCCGGGCCGAGGGCGACCGGCTGCGCACCTCGGTGCTCACCCACCGCCGCGCCGCCGTCGCACCTGCCGGGACGGACCCGTCCGCCCCGCTGCCGGAGGGGCCGGCCGAGGAGGAGCTGGCCCGCTTCGACCGGCGCTGGCTGCTGTACGCGCCGCTGGTCGCCAGCTACCTCGCGGTGCCGCTGGCCGCGGTCGGCGCGCTGTCGCGGCTGCTGCAGGAGCTGCCCCGGGCCCTGCGCCCCGACCTCGACGGGCCCGACCTCACCGACGTCCGCGTCCTCGTCGTCACCGCGGTCGTGGCGCTGCTCCTGCTGACCCTCGGCGCGGTGGCCGGGGCGGCGGTCGTCAACTGGGGCTTCCGGCTGGTGCGCCGCGGCGGCTCGCTGGTCGCCGTCCGCGGGCTGCTGACCCGGCGGCACACCGAGCTGGAGGTCGACCGGGTCCGCGGCGGCACCCTCGCCGAGGGCCTGGGCATGCGGTTGGTCCGCGCCGCCCGGGTCAACGCGCTGGTCACCGGCCTGGGGGCGGCCAACCGGCGCGGCCAGCTGTTCCCGCTGGGCCCCCGGACCGAGGCGGTGCGGCTGCTCGGCGTGCTCGTCGACGACCCCGGTCCCCTCGCGCCGCACCCGCCGGCCGCGCGACGTCGGGCGCTGGTGCGCGCCGTCGGCAGCGGGCTGCTCGTCACCGCGGCCGGCACGGTGCTGTTCCTCCCCACCGGGTTCTGGGGCGTGCTCGCCGCCGGGGTGGTGCTCACGGTGCTCGGCGTCCCGCTCGGTCGCGGCCGCTACGCGTCGCTCGGGCACGCGACCGGGCCGCGGTCCTTCAGCGTGCGCAGCGGGCTGCTGGTGCGCGAGCAGGCGGTGCTGCAGCGGCGCGCCGTCGTTGGCTGGCAGGTGCGGCAGACCCTCTTCCAGCGGCGGGCCGGACTGGCCACCGTCGTCGCCTGCGTCGGCGCCGGCAGCGGCGGCTACGCGGCCGTCGACATGGCTGCCGCCGACGTCGCGGCGTTCACCGAGGCCGCCTCCGGCCGGTGGGCCACGGCCCCGCCGGCCGACCTCCCCGGCTGAGGCCGGGCCCTCCCCGGGTCCGCACGGCCACCGGCTCGTCGCTGGCCCGTGGGGGCCAGTTCACCGGCACCGGGGCGTGTCGATCACGGGCCCGGGTAGCCCGGCGATCGATGACGGCCGCTCCGCGGGGACCCCGCTCAGCCCAGCCCGCCGGTCGGCTTGCCGAGGCCGACCCGGCCGGCCAGCGCCGCCGCCTCCACCCGGGTGGCCACCCCGAGGCTGCGCAGCAGCGAGGCCACGAGCCGCTTGGCCGTCCGCTCGGACACGTGCAGCGTGGTGGCGATGTCGACGGTGCTGGTGCCGTCGGCCACCAGGCGCCAGAGCCGGCGCTCGTCGCTGGTCAGCCGGTCGGCGACGGTCTGCTCGCCGGTCGGCGCGGCGTCGTCGAGGAGCTGGCGCAGCAGCGCCTCGGGGACCACCGACCAGCCGTCGAGGACCGCCAGCAGCGGGCGGACCAGGTGCTCCGGGTCGGCGCTCTTGGGCAGGAACCCGGCCGCCCCGGCCCGCAGCGCCTCCAGCGCCGCGTCGGCCTCGGCCAGCCCGGACAGTGCGACCACGCGGACCACCGGGTCGGCCCGGCGGATCGCCGCGATGGCGCGGACGCCGCCCGGTGGCGGCATGTGCAGGTCCACGACGGCGACGTCGGCGTGGTGCCGGCGCACCAGCGCGGCCGCCGCGGACGCGTCGTCGGTGGTGGCGACCACGCGCACCCGGCCGTCGCTCACCCCGGGGAGCAGCAGTGACAGCCCCCGGCTGAACAGCGGGTGGTCGTCGACGACGACCACGTCCACGTGCGTCTGACGCTCAGCCCCGGCGTCGGTCGACCCCACGACCCTCCTCCCTGGCCCGTTGCGCCCGGCGGAACAGGCCCGACGCACCCCGGAGGTGCCCGTGACCCTGGCCCCCGACACACCCCGTACCGCCCGGTCCGGTTCCGGACGGCTGCTCCCCGACCTCGCCCGCGTGGTGCGCGACCACGTGGTCCGCGCGGTCCGCCGGCCCGCCCCCGAGCCCGACGTCCCGCCCACGCCCGACAGCGCGCTGCTGCGGGCGATGTGCCACGACATGAAGAGCCCGCTGGCCTCCCTGGAGGCGCTGCTGCGCTCGCTGGAGGACGCGCCCACCCGGCGCGACGAGGTGCTGAACCTCGCCCGTGCCCAGACCGCGCACCTGTCCTCGATGCTGCGCACCGCCGACGCCTCCGCCGGGGCCACGCGACGGGCACCCGGCGGCCGGCTGCTCGACGACGTCGTCCGCGCGTCGGTGGCCGCCTCCGGGCTGCCGCCGCGCCAGCTGACCGTCGGGGTGCAGGACTGCGCCGCCGACGTGACCGTCGGCGACGCCCGCGTGCAGCGGATCCTCACCAACCTGCTGGAGAACGCCCACCGGCACGGCGACGGCGTCCCGGTGCTGCTCGCCGTGACCTGCCGGGAGGGCTGGGTCCGGCTCGCGCTGACGCAGGACGTGGCCCACCCCGAACGGGTCGTGCAGTACCTGCGCCACGACGCGCCGCCGGTCGACCTCACCGGCCTGGGGCTGTGGTCGGTGCAGCGGCACGCCCGCGACCTGGGCGGCGCGGTCGTCTGGGCCACCTCCGCGGCCGGCCTCACCCTCTGCGTCCAGCTCCCCGACCGCTGAGGGGAGCCGCCCCGCGGGGCGGGCGGAGGACCGGGAGCGGCTCGGCACGGGACGGCGCGTGGCTGCGGTGGAGACCGGTGGGCCGACGGAGGACGCCGCCGGGAGACCTGGCACCGGGGGGCCACGGGACGGCACGGGCGGGCCACCGGGCGCGGGCAGGTCCCCTGTGTCACCGCAGCGGCGGCGACGCGACGACGCATGAGGGAGAGCCCGTGTTCACGCACACCCACGCCCTGCAGTACGAGGCCAAGCCCGACGGTCCCGACCCGGACTTCGCCCGCAAGATGCAGGAGATCCTCGGCGGTCAGTGGGGCGAGATGACCGTCGCCACCCAGTACCTGCTGCAGGGCTGGAACTGCCGGCTGCCCGGCAAGTACAAGGACATGCTCCTCTCGATCGGCACCGAGGAGCTGGCCCACGTCGAGATGATCATCACGATGATCGACCGGCTGCTCGACCACGCGCCGCTCAAGCCCGACTCGGCCGACCGCACCAAGGAGGCCGCCGCCGGCTACGGGCAGCACAACCCGCAGCACCTGATCGTCAACGGCCAGGCCGCCTCCTACATGGACAGCATGGGCAACCCCTGGACCGGCGCGTACGTGACCGCCAGCGGCAACCTGATGGCCGACTTCTACTACAACGCCACCGCCGAGATGCAGGGCCGCCTGCAGGTCGCCCGCATCTACAACATGACCGACGACCCGGGCGTCAAGGACATGCTGCGGTTCCTCATCACCCGCGACCACATGCACCAGCAGCAGTGGCTGGCCGCCGTCGAGCAGCTCAAGGAGGACGGCCTCGAGGGGCTGCCCGTGCCCGAGGCCTTCCCGCTGGACGAGGAGGTCGGCGACCTGGGCTACACCTTCATCCAGGCCTCCGACGGCCCCGAGGCCGCCAACGGCCGCTGGGCATCGGGTCCCTCCATCGACGGCCGCAGCGAGTTCCGCGCCGCGGCGATCGAGGCCACCGCCGACGCCCCGACGCTGCCCCCGGGCGACCCGCGGCTCTACAGCACCCCGCAGACCGAGGCCCACACGATGCTGCAGAAGGCCAAGGACCTGCTCAAGTGAGTCGCTGACCCCCTGCACTCCCGCGCCGTCGCCGTGCCGGTGGCCGGGCTCCCGCAGCCCGGCCGCCGGCCCGGCGGGCGCACCCCCGCAGAACCGGCAGTCCCCGGAGGTCCCCGTGCACCTGCCCACCCCCGCCGTCGCCGTGACGGTGGTCTACGCCGCGGCGCTGGCCGTCGCCGTCGCCAGCGCCGCCACCGGCTCGGCCCGTGAGGCGCTGGCCGGCCTGGTCGTCCTCGCCGCCCTCGTCACCCGCTGGGCGGTCCGCCGCTCCCGCCGCACCGCCCCCTCCACCGCGGCCGCCGTCGTGACCGTCGACGCCGCCCTGCCCGACGCCGTCCTCCCCGAGGCCGCACCCGCCGTGCGCGCCGCGTGAACGCACGAGGCGCGCGCCCCCGGGGGGACGCGCGCCTCTGGTGACGTGCTGGGAGCCGGCCCCGTGCGGGGTCGTCCTAGTGCTGGACGGCCTTCTCCGCGCCGATCCCGGTGAGCGACCGCACCTCGAGCTCGGCGTTCTTGTCGAGGTCCGGCTTCTCCTTGGACAGGACGGTGCCCAGCCAGCCGAGGAAGAACGACAGCGGGATGGACACGATGCCCGGGTTGTTCAGCGGGAACCAGTGGAAGTCCACGTCCTGGAACAGCGACGGGGACAGCCCGGTGGCCGGGTTGACCGGCGCCCCGGACACGACCGGTGAGAAGAGGATCAGCACGATGCAGGCGATCAGCCCGCCGTACATCGACCACAGCGCGCCCTGGGTGGTGAACCGCTTCCAGAACAGGGTGTAGAGGATGGTCGGCAGGTTGGCCGACGCCGCGACGGCGAAGGCGAGCGCCACCAGGAAGGCGATGTTCAGCCCGGCCTGCAGCGCCAGGATGCCGAGGCCGATCGAGACGGCGCCGATGACGATCGCGGTGATGCGGGCGACCTTCACCTCGCCGTTCGGCGAGACCCGGCCCTTCTTGATGACCGACGCGTAGACGTCGTGCGCGAAGGACGCCGAGGCGGTGATCGTCAGGCCGGCGACCACCGCGAGGATCGTCGCGAACGCGACGCCGGCGATGATGCCGAGCAGGATCGTCCCGCCCAGCTCGAAGGCCAGCAGCGGGGCGGCGGAGTTGACCGCACCGGGTGCGCCGAGGATCCGCTCGGGACCGACCAGTGCGCCGGCGCCGTAGCCGATGACCAGGCTGAACAGGTAGAAGATGCCGATCAGCCAGATCGCCCAGACCACCGAGCGACGGGCGTCCTTCGCCGTCGGCACGGTGTAGAAGCGCATGAGCACGTGCGGCAGGCCCGCCGTGCCGAGCACCAGGGCCAGGCCGAGGGACACGAAGTCGAGCTTCGAGGTGCTCGAGGCGCCGTACTGCGCCCCGGGTGCCGTGACGTCCCGGCCCTCGACCGCCACCGCCTGCGCGTCACCGAGCAGCGAGGACAGGTTGAACCCGAACTTGGTCAGCACCCACAGGGTCATGACCAGTGCGCCGGCGATGAGCAGCGTGGCCTTGATGATCTGGACGTAGGTGGTGCCGCGCATGCCGCCGACCAGCACGTAGATGATCATCAGCGCGCCGACCAGGACGACGACGAGCGCCTGCGCCGCCTCACCGGTGATGCCGAGCAGCAGCGTGACCAGCCCGCCGGCGCCGGCCATCTGCGCCAGCAGGTAGAACAGCGAGACCGCGAGCGTGGAGATGGCCGCCGCGGTGCGCACCGGTCCCTGCCGCATCCGGAAAGCCAGGACGTCGGCCATCGTGTACCGGGCGGTGTTGCGCATGAGCTCGGCGACCAGGAGCAGCGCCACGAGCCAGGCCACGAGGAAGCCGATGGAGTACAGGAAGCCGTCGTAGCCGTAGACGGCGATGGCCCCCGCGATGCCGAGGAACGAGGCCGCCGACAGGTAGTCACCCGCGATGGCCAGGCCGTTCTGGGTGCCGCTGATGTTGCGGCCGGCGGCGTAGTAGTCGGCGGCGCTCTTGTTGTTCCGGCTGGCCCGGAAGGTGATCACCAGGGTGACCAGCACGAACACCCCGAAGATCGAGATGTTGACGGCAGGGCTGCCGATGGTGCCGCCGTCCGCGGCCACGACGGTGACGTCAGCCACGGGTGGATCCCTTCGACAGGTCGGTCGCCTGGCCACCGCCGGCGTACTGGTGGGACTCGAGCCGCTCGCGCATCTCGTCGGCGATCGGGTCGGTCTTGCGGTTCGCGTGCGCCACGTAGAGGTGCGTGATCACGAACGTCGACAGGAACTGCGCCAGGCCGAGCAGGATCCCGAGGTTCACGTTGCCGAAGACCCGGGTGGACATGAAGTCCGGCGCGTACGTCGAGAGCAGGACGTAGAGCAGGTACCAGGCCAGGAAGGCCACGGTCATCGGGAAGGCGAAGCGCCGGAAGCGCCTGCGCAGCTCGGTGAACTCCGGCGAGTCCTGTGCCTGCCGGTACTCCTCCGGCGTCAGCAACCGCCGTTCGGCGGGTTCGGTCACGGTGTCTCCCTCGTCGACGGACCTGTGAGCGCGCTCACCATAGGTCGGGGGCGGTTGGGTCGGGAACCACCGAAACTTTCGGTGCCGAGCCGTGACCTGAGCTTCCGGCAGCCGTAACGCCGCGGTAGTGCGCGGGCGGTGCAATGGGGCATGACCGCGACGGCACGGACGTCGACCGCACGGTCGACGGGGTGGTTCCCGGTGGCCCGCGCCGCCGAGGTGGGGACGACGCCGGTGCCCGTGGGCGCCGGGGGACGCGCGTACGTCGTCGTCCGGTTGCGTCCCGGCGCCGAGGTCAGCGCCTTCCCCGCCCGGTGCCCGCACCGGCTGGTCCCGCTGGCGGCGGCGAGCGTGGTGGAGGGCCGGCTGCAGTGCCCGTACCACGGGTGGCGGTTCGACGCCGAGGGCCGCTGCGTCGACGTCCCCTCGCTGGGTCCCGACGGGACGGCGCCGCCGCGGGCGGACCTGCCGGTCCCGTGGGCCGTCGAGGAGCGGCACGGCTGGGTCTGGCTGGCCCCCGAGCGCACCGACGTCGCCACGCCGCCGGCTCCCGCGGCCGAGCCGGTGCCCGAGCCCGCACCGGCACCGGGGCCTCCCCCGGGTCCGGTGTTCGGCAACCTCGACCCGTCGCTGGAGCACGCCTGGCACCCCGTCGCGCTCTCCCGCGAGCTGCGGCCCGGTGGCTGGCTGCAGGTGCGGCTGCTCGGCCGGACGTGGTCGCTGTCCCGCGGCTCCGACGGCCTGGTCGCCGACCCGCCGGCCTGGGGCGTGCGCGAGCGGTTCGGCGTCGTCTGGCTGGCGCCGGCGGAGCCGCGCGACGTCCCGCTGGAGCTCCCCGAGGACGGCGACCGGCGCTTCGTCCGCGGCTGGCTGCCGCCGGCCCGCTCGGCCGGACCGGCCGGGCCACTGGCCGACACCCTCCTCGACGTCGCGCACCTCCCCTTCGTGCACGGCTCCACGTCCGACGCGGCCCACGAGCTGGAGGTGCCCGCCCGCGACGTGACGCCGGAGCCGGGCGGCTTCACGAGCAGTGGCTCGACGACCCACCGCCGCGTCACCGTCGTCCACCGGGCGCCGTTCCAGCTGCGGGTGCGGCTGGACCACCGCGACACGGGCGCGGCGACGACGATCCTGTCCCTGCTGCAGCCCGAGGACGCCGACTCCACGCGGGTCTACACCTGCGTGCTGCTGTCGGCGGGCCCCGGCCGGCCGCTGCCCGGCCCCGACGAGGTGGCCGCCGCGGTCGCCGCCGCGGAGCGGGTGCTCGCCGAGGACCTCGACCTGCAGGCGCGGATGGCCAGCACCGGGCTGCCGCTGGGGATGCGCGACGAGCTGCACGTGCGCTCCGACCGCCTCGGCGTCGCGCTGCGCCGGGCGCTGGCCGACTTCGCGGGCGCCGGCGCGCACGATCAGGTGACCTGATCCTGCGGTGTCCTGGCTCGGGGTCGGCGGTGAGCCAGGACGCGCGGAGCTGAGCCAGGACGGCGGGGGCGTCAGTCGGCGGTCAGCTCCGCGCCGCACGAGGGGCAGCGCGTGGGCGGGTCCTCGTCGGCGAGCCGGCCGCACACCGGGCAGACCCGCGCCAGCCAGCACGCCGGGTCCCCGCCCTCGTCCGGTCCACCGACCGGCTCCTGCGGCGCCCGGTCCTCCTGCGTCATCGCGCCTCCTCGTCGTCGAGGGAGGGCACCGTACGGCGGGACACGGCTCCGCGCGGTGACGCGGGTCGCGGCGCCCGCCCGCGCCGGGCTGGGAACATGGACGTCGTGCCGTCCCGCCGTCGCACCGCCCTGACCGCCGCCGCCCTCGCCCTGCCCGTCGGCTTCCTCGCCCGCGCCGCCTGGGGGCTGCCCACGGCGATCGGCGCCGGCCGGCGCGAGATCCGCCCGACGGCGGCCGGTTCCCCGCAGTGGTCCGACGGGCGGTTCCGCAACACGCTGCCCACCCCGAGCCTGCCGCCGCCCAACGCCCGCCGCGGCCTGCTGCGGCAGTGGCACGACGACCGGCACGTCGGCCTCCCGGCCCGCCCGGTGCCGCTGGTCACCCCGGAGGTCCCGGCCGAGGCCGGCGAGCTCGCCGTCACCTGGTTCGGGCACTCCAGCGCGCTGCTGGAGGTCGACGGCGCGCGCGTGCTGGTGGACCCGGTGTGGGGGTACCGCGTCTCGCCGTCGCCGGTGTTCGGCCCGACCCGGCTGCACGAGCCGCCGGCGCCGGTGGAGACCCTGCCGCGGGTCGACGCGATCCTCGTGTCGCACGACCACTACGACCACCTCGACCTGCCCACCGTGCGGGCGCTGGTCGAGCAGCAGGACGCGCCGTTCGTCGTCCCGCTGGGCGTGGGCGTGCACCTGCGGCACTGGGGCGTGCCGGAGGACCGGGTCGTCGAGCTGGACTGGGACGGCGCGACGACGGTCGGCGACCTCACGCTCACCTGCACCGAGGCGCGGCACTTCTCCGGGCGCTACCTGACCCGCGACACCACGCTGTGGTCGTCGTGGGTGGTGGCCGGCCCCCGGCACCGCGTCTTCTTCGGCGGCGACACCGGCTACACCCCGGCCTTCGCCGGCATCGGCGCGCGGCTGGGCCCCTTCGACCTCACGCTCATGCCGATCGGCGCCTACAACGAGGCGTGGAAGCACATCCACATGGACCCCGAGGAGGCGGTGCGCGCGCACGGCGACCTCGGCGGCCGGGCGCTGCTGCCGGTGCACTGGGCCACCTTCAACCTGGCGTTCCACCGCTGGGCCGAGCCGGTGCAGCGGCTGCTCGCCGCCGCCGGGCGCTCGGGGGTGGAGGTCCTCGTGCCGCGGCCGGGCCAGCGCGTCGACGTCCTGGCGCCTCCGCCGCTGGAGGACTGGTGGAGCGCCGTCGGCTCGGCCGGACCCGGGGCCGACGACGACGCCGGGCTGGGCAGCGCGGTCACCGCCCGGGCGGCGACCTGGTTCCCGTCCCGGCGCGCGGCCGACTGAGCGCCGCTGCTCAGCGCAGGAGCTTGCTCATCCGCCGGTCGGCCAGGGGCTTGCCGCCGGTCTGGCAGGTCGGGCAGTACTGCAGCGACGTGTCGGCGAAGCTGACCTCGCGCACCGTGTCGCCGCAGACCGGGCAGGGCAGGCCGGTGCGGGCGTGCACCTGCAGGCCCGACCGCTTCTCGCCCTTGAGCGTCGCCGCTCGCTGCCCGACCTGGCGGTCGAGGGCGTCGGTGAGCGTGGCCCGCATCGCGTCGTAGAGGCGGACGACCTCGTCGTCGGTGAGCTTGTCGGCCATCTTGAACGGCGAGAGCCGGGCGGTGTGCAGGATCTCGTCGGAGTAGGCGTTGCCGATGCCGGAGAGCACCGTCTGGTCGGTCAGCGCGCCCTTGACCTGCCCGTGCCGGCCGGCGAGCAGCGCGGCGAACTGCTCGCGGTCGACGGCGAGCGCGTCGGGGCCGAGCCGACCGATGCCGGGCACCTCCGACGGCGAGTGCACGAGGTACACGGCGAGGCTCTTGCGGGTGCCCTGCTCGGTGAGGTCGAAGCCGTTGCCGTCGTCGAGGTGGACCCGCAGCGCGAGCGGCCCCTTCCCGGGCTTGGGCGGGGCGGCCGGCAGGCCGGTGCGCCAGTGCAGCCACCCGGCGCGGGCGAGGTGGACGACGAGGTGCAGGCCGGAGACGTCGAGGTCGAGGAACTTGCCGTGCCGCGCGGCACCGGTGACCTCGAGGCCGGCCAGCGCCGACAGCGGCGGGTCGAAGGTCTTGAGCGCCTGCAGCGCGGTCAGGTCGGCGCGCGCGACCACCCGGCCGACGGCGTTCTCCCGGAGGAACGCCGCCAGCGCCTCCACCTCGGGCAACTCGGGCACCCGGCCATGATCCCCGCCGCACCCGCCCGCCGTCGTCCCCGATCGTGTGCACTTCCGCGGAGGGTGCCCGGGCTCTAGCCGCTCAGGCTCGTCCGGTCGGTCACCGCGGCGGTGGCGCCGGGCTCGGCCCGGGCCTGCTCGGCGACCGCGGCGGCCACGGCCTGCGTGACGGCGGGGTCGAAGACGCTCGGGATGATGTAGTTGGCGTTGAGCTGGTCGTCGCGGACGATCGCGGCCAGCGCCTCGGCCGCCGCCAGCAGCATCCCGTCGCTGATCTCGCGGGCGCGGGCGTCGAGCAGCCCCCGGAAGACGCCGGGGAAGGCCAGCACGTTGTTGATCTGGTTCGGCAGGTCCGACCGGCCCGAGGCGACGACGGCGGCGTGCTGGCGGGCGCGCACCGGGTCGACCTCCGGCGTGGGGTTGGCCATCGGGAAGACCACCGCGCGGTCGGCCATGCCCGCCAGCGCCTCGACGGGCAGCACGTTGCCGGCGCTCACCCCGATGAAGACGTCGGCGCCGGCGAGTGCGTCAGGCAGCTCGCCGCGCACGTTCGCGGGGTTCGTGCGGCGCGCCAGGTCCGCCTTGGCCGGGGACAGCCGCTCGTCGTCGGGCGAGAGGATGCCCTCGCGGTCCCACACGAGCACCTGCCCGGCCCCGGCCTCCAGCAGCAGGTGCACGATCGCCGTCCCCGCCGCGCCGGCCCCCGCGACGACGATCCGCACGTCGGGCAGCTGCTTGTCCACCACGCGCAGGGCGTTGCGCAGCGCCGCCAGCGCCACGATCGCGGTCCCGTGCTGGTCGTCGTGGAAGACGGGGACGTCGAGCCGCTCGCGCAGCCGGGCCTCGATCTCGAAGCAGCGGGGCGCGGCGATGTCCTCGAGGTTGATGCCGCCGAAGCCGGGCGCGATGAGCTCGACGGTGCGCACGATCTCGTCGACGTCCTGGGTGTCCAGGCAGATCGGCCAGGCGTCGATGTCGGCGAACCGCTTGAACAGCGCGGCCTTGCCCTCCATCACCGGCAGCGCCGCGCCGGGCCCGAGGTCGCCGAGGCCGAGGACGGCCGACCCGTCGGTGACGACGGCGACCGTGTTGCCCTTGATGGTCAGGCGGCGCACGTCCTCGGGGTGCTCGGCCAGCGCCAGGCAGACGCGGGCCACGCCCGGCGTGTAGGCCATCGAGAGGTCGTCGCGGGTCTTGAGCGGCACCTTGGAGGCGACCTCGAGCTTGCCGCCCAGGTGCAGCAGGAAGGTGCGGTCGCTGACCTTGCGCACGGTCACGCCGGGGACGGCGCGCAGCGCCTCGACGACCTCGTCGGAGTGCGGGGCGTCGGCGGCCGAGCACGTGACGTCGACCGTCAGCCCGTCGGGCCGGGAGTCCACGACGTCGATCGCGGTCACCGCGCCCCCGGCCGTGCCCACCGCGGTGGCGATGCGGCCGATGCTCGCCGGGTCGCCGTCGGCGGAGAGCCGGACGGTGATCGAGTAGGACGCCGAGGTGACCGGCCCACGCGGGACGGCGGCCGGCTCGCCCAGGGCGGTGGGGTTGCTGTCCGTGGGTGCGGCTGTGTCACTGGTCACACGACGATCGTGTCACCGCCGAGCCCGGCCCGCGCTCAGGTGCCGGCGATCGGCTCCAGCACGACCTCCAGCCCGCCGTCGGCCGCCGCCGCCACCAGCGCGGCGCCGTCGAGGGGCGGTGGCCCCAGCAGCGTGGCCAGGGTCGACTGCGGCCCGTCGGGGACGGCGACGACGACCAGCCGCGCCTCGCCGTCGCCCCCGGCCACCGACCACGGCACGCCCCGCGGGCAGACCACCGACGAGCCCGGTGACCGCGGCTGCGCGGCGCCCGCGCCGAGGGCGACCAGCGGGCAGCCGGCCACCACCACGAGCACCACGTCGGCGCCGCGGGCGACGAAGCGCCGCGCCGGGGTGCCCGGCGGGACCGTCACCGCCTCGGCGGCGGGCGGCCGGGCGGGGGGACGGGCTCTCGCGGCTCCATGCCCCGCACGGTGCGCCCGCGCGCTGGTGGGCCGCTGGTCGCACCCGGGCCAGCGGCCCACCAGCGGCCGACCAGGACCGCCTCCGACGGTGGGCGCCGTCGAAGAACCGATCCGTGCAGGAGCCGCCCGCCATGACCACCACCCCGTCCCTGTCCGCCCCGCCGGCCGCACCCGCGGTCCGCCCGTCGCCGTGGCGGGAGGTCGGCGTCTTCCTCGGCACGACCGCCGCCCTGCTCACCGTCACCACCTCCGTCGCCGCCGCGGCCGACGCCGACGTCGCCCACGTCGACCAGGCGCCGCCGCTGGTCCAGGCGCTGCTGTTCGGCCAGGCGCTGATCCCCCTGGTGGCCGCGGTCGTGGCCCGGCTGGCGACCGCGGGGACCCTGCGCCGGCCGGGCTGGGGCTTCCGCCGCGCCTCGTGGCGCAGCCTCGGGACCGCCTGGCTCTGGGGCTGCTGCCGACCCTGGCCGCCGGGGGCCTGCTCTGGGCCACCGGGCTGGCCGGCTTCGCCTCCGAGGGGCTCACGCCGACGGTCCTGCTCGGGCTGACCGTCCTGGTCCTGCCCTACGTCGCCCTCGCGCTCGCCGAGGACGTCGGCTGGCGCGGCCTGCTGGTGCAGCGGCTGGCCGAGGTCGCCGGCCCGCGCACCGTCGTCGGGGTCAGCGGGCTGGCCTGGTCGCTGTTCCACTGGCCGCTGGTGCTCTTCCTCGGCGGCTCCCCCGCCGGCGTCCCGGTGCCGTTCGCGCTGCTGTTCCTGACCGTGGGCACGACCTCGCTGGGCGCCCTGCTCGCCTCGATGCAGCTGCGCTGGGGCATCTGGCCGGGCGTGCTGGCGCACGCGGTGCTCAACGCACTGCTCTACCACGTGCTCGCGCCGCTGACCGCCGACAGCGGGCCCACCGAGTGGTTCTCCACGGAGACCGGTGTCATGGGCGCGGTCACGCTGCTGCTCAGCGCGCTCGCCTGGTGGCGGATCGCACCCCTGCGCCGGTCGCCCGATGGCGGCACGGTGGCCGCCTGACCCTCCGGGAGCGGCCCGACCACCTACCCTCCGTCGCCGTGGACCTGCGGCTGGACGTGCTCGGGCCGACGCGGTTGCTGCGCGACGGCGTCGACGCAGACCTCGGCGGGCGCCGGCCCGCCGAGGTCCTGGCGTTGCTGGCGGCCGCCGAGGGCCGCACGGTGCCGGCCGCCGCGCTGGCCGACCGCCTCTGGCGCGGCGCCCCGCCGGCCACGGCGACGACGACGCTGCAGGGCCACGTCAGCCGCCTGCGCCGCCTGCTCGACCCCGGCCGCGGCGCCCGCGACGCCACCGTGCTGGTCACCCGCGGCGACGGCTACGCCCTCGTCCTGCCGCGCGCCGCCGTCGACGCGCACGCCTTCGCCGACCTCGTCACCGCCGGCACCGCCGCGGACGACGGCGAGGCCGCCCGGCTGCTGGGCGAGGCGCTGGCCCGCTGGCAGGACCGGCCCTACGCCGACGTCGCCGACGTGGACGACGTCGTCCCGGTGGTCGCGCGGCTGGAGGAGCTGCGGCTGGTCGCCGTGGAGCGGCTGGCCGAGGCGCGGCTGGCGCTCGGGGCGGGCGCCGAGCTCGTCCCCGACCTCACCGCGGCCGCCGCCGTCGCCCCGTTGCGCGAGCACACCGCCGCGCTGCTGGCCCGCGCGCTGTACCGGGCCGGCCGGCAGGCCGACGCGCTCGACGTGCTGCGCCGCACCCGCGAGCGGGTCACCGACGAGCTGGGCCTCGACCCCTCCGCCGAGCTGCGCGACCTCGAGGCCGCCGTCCTGCGCCAGGACGCCGCGCTGGCCGCCCCGCCGCGCCCCGCGGCCGCCGCGCCGGTCCCCGTCCCCGCACCGGCCGGCGACGGCTTCGTGGGGCGGCCGGAGGAGCTGGCCGCGCTGGCCGGCGCCTGGGCGGCGGCGGGCGCCGGCCGCGGCACCGCCGTCGTCGTCACCGGCGAGCCGGGCATCGGCAAGACCCGGCTGGTCGAGGCGTTCGCCGCCCGCGCCGGGGCCGCCGTGCGGTGGGGCCGCTGCGCCGAGATCGGCGGGGCGCCGCCCTACTGGCCCTGGCAGCAGGTCCTCGGCGGCCTGCCCGAGGCGGCGCTCGGCGCCGACACCGGCGCCCGCTTCGCCCTCGGCCTCGACGCCGCCCGCCGGCTGCACGCCCTCGCCGCCGAGCAGCCGCTGCTCGTCGTCCTCGACGACCTGCAGTGGGCCGACGGCGACTCGCTGCACGTCCTCGAGGTGGTCCTCTCCCAGCTGCACGGCAGCCGGCTGCTGCTGGCGGTGACCTGCCGCGAGGAGGCGACCACCGACCCCGTGCTCACCCGCGTCCTCGGCCTGGCCGCCCGCCTCCCGGGTGCGCGCCGGCTGAGGCTGCCCGGGCTGGGCGCCGACGAGGTCGCCGACCTGGTCGCCGAGCTCCGGGGCGGCCCGCCTCCCGGGGCGGTCGCCGCCACGCTGGCCGAGCGCACGGGCGGCAACCCGTTCTTCGTCACCGAGCTGGCCGCGCTGCCGCCGTCGGCCGGAGAGGGTGTGCCGGCCGGGGTCCGCGACGTCGTCCGGCTGCGGCTGGCCGGCCTGCCTCCGGCCGCGCGCGGCGTGCTCGCCGCCGCCGCGGTCGCCGGCCGGGACGTGCCGGTCGGGCTGCTGGCCGCCGTCGCGCCCGGCGACGACGGGGGCGTGACGACGGCGCTGGGCGCGGACCTGCTGGTCGAGACGTCCCCGGGCCGGGTCCGGGTGGCGCACGACCTGGTCCGCGAGGTGCTGCTGGCCGACCTCGGCCCGGTCGAGCGTGCCCGCGTGCACGGCCGGGTGGCCGACGTCCTGGAGGCCGGGCCGGCGGCGGCGACCGCGGCCGGCGCCATCGCCGTGCACCGCAGCGAGGCCGCGGCCGGCGGGCCGGACCCGGCGGCCGCGCGGGCCTGCCTGCGGGCCGCGCGCGAGGCGCTGGACCGGGCCGGTGTCGACGAGGCCGCCACGCTCGCCGACCGCGGGCTGGGGCACGTGCCGCCCGGGGAGGAGGCGCTGGCCGCGGACCTGCACCTGGTGCGCGGCCGGGCGCTGCGCCGGCTGGGCCTGCTCGAGGAGAGCGGCGCGGCGCTGCGCGCGTCGGCGGACCTCGCCCGCGGCCTCGGTGACCGCGCCCGGCTGGCCCGGGCCGCGGTCGCCTCGGCCGGCGGCGGGCTCGGCGGGTACTGGGCCTCGGTCGGCGCGCCGGCGGCCACCGACGTCGCGCTGCTGGAGGAGGCCGCCGCGGGCGCGGACGCGCTGCCACCGGAGCTGGCGTCGGCGGTGCTGGCGGCACTCGCCGTGCAGCGCGCCTCCGCGGGCGAGGCGGGCGGCCGGGAGCTGGCCGACCGCGCGCTCGCCGCGGCGGGCAGCGTCCCGTCCGCCCGGCCGCGGGCCCGCGTCGCCCGGTTCGTGGCCGACTGGACGCCCGCGCACGCCGCCCGCCGCGTGGAGCTGGCCCGGGCCCTGCTGCGCGAGTCGGCCGGTGACCCCGCCGCCGAGGCCACCGCGCTGCACCTGCTGCGCTGTGCGCTCACCGAGACGGTGCAGGCCGACGAGGCCGCGGCGGTGTCGCGCCGGTTCACCGAGCTCGCCACCCGGCGCGGCGACGGCGACCTGCTGCAGCTGGACGCCTGGTGGTCGGCGGGGATGGCGCTGGCCCGGGGCGACGCGGACGGGGCGCGCCGCCTGGCCGACGCCGCCGTCCGCGAGGCACCGACCACCTCCCCGGCCGCCGCCGACGTGACCCGGACGTCCCGGCAGACGATCGAGGGGATCGCGGCCTGGCACGAGCGGCGGATGGGCTCGCTGGTGCCCGAGATCGTCGACCTCGCCGCGACCGTCGACGCCAACTGGCTGGCGATCCTGGCCCTGGCGCACGCCCAGGCGGGCCGGCGCGAGCGGGCGCAGGCCGTCGTCGAGCGGTGGCTCACCCTCCCGGCGCACGGCGTCCGGGAGCCGGTGCAGACCGTGTTGCTCGCCGACACCGCCCTGGAGCTCGGCGACCGCGACCTCGCCGCGCCGCTGCTGCCGGCACTGGAGGGCTACGGGGACACCGTGGTGGTGCTGTGGGCCGGGACGACGGTCCTCGGGCCGGCCGCGCTCTACCGCGGCGGCGTGCTCGGGCTGCTCGGCCGCCCGGGCGCGGGGGCGGAGCTGCGGCGGGCGCTGGAGATCTGCGAGACCTTCGGCTTCGCGCCGTTCGCCGACCGCGCCCGCACGCTGCTCGGCCGGTACGGCTGACCGGTGCCCGTGCACGTCCGCGGAGGTGCACGGGGGATCAGCCGGAGGCGCGGGCCCGGCCCTCGGCGCGGGCCTTGACCCCGGCGCAGAACTGGCGGAACGACGGGTTGAGGTCCGGCGTCGCGCGCTCGGTCACCCAGGCCAGCGGGCCGGTCTGGTCCTCGCGGACGGTGAGCACCGTGCCGCCGTCGTCCTGCGCGTCGAGCTGGTACGTGCGCTCGATGACGGCCAGGCCCAGCGGCAGCCCGCCGCGCCAGCGCATCACCTCCCGCGGCCGCAGCTCGGTGACGGTGACCGTGAACGGGCGGCTGCGGATCATCGTGGCGTAGAGCGTCAGCTGCTCCCCCAGCGCGACGCGGCCCTCGACCCGGTCGACGCCGGAGTCCCAGTCGCGCCACGAGCCGACGTCGACCAGGTCCCGCCAGACCTCCTCCGGGCTCGCGTCGATCCGGACCGTCGCCTCGTAGCTCCTCATCGGACCTCCCGGGTCGAGTCTGCCCGCGGTGGTCGGGCCGGGCCAGGGCCGCGCAGCCGGAACGGCCGGTCCACGGCGAGCGGCCGGCGCGCCCACTCCACCAGCCCGGCGACGTCGACCCCGTGCGGCGGTGCCGCCGAGTACGGCGCCACGTTGCCCGCGCCCCGCTCGACCAGCCGGGCGGCGCCGCGGTCGTTGCCCCGCGCGGCGTGGGTGAGGCCGACGGCGAGCTGGGCCAGCCCCCGCCACAGCTGTCGCTCCTCCTCGGGCGCGGCCTTCCAAGCGTCCTCGAGCACCTCGTGGGCGTGGAACGGGCGGCCGGCGTCGAGCAGTCGCTGGGCCTCGGTGAGCGCCTCGTCCGGCGTGCGCGGCACCCCCTCCGGCGCCCGCTCCTCGCCGACGGCGCCGCGGGGCAGCGGGCGGCCGAGGGCGTCGCGGGGGCGGGCGTTGCGGGCCCGCCCGGCGACGTCGCGGTCGCGCGGGGAAACCACCGGGGCATCCTCCCGCGAACACCGGGCGACGGCGCGCTGCAGGTCCGCGGAGGACTTGTCACCGGGGCCGTGTAGTGCCTGGATGACAGACGAGGACGGCCCCCCGCGCGGAGCCGCCCCCGCACCGACCCGCGGTCGCCCCGGCGACCGGTCCGGACCTGGAGGGGGGTGGGCCCCGTGGCCCCTGCCGTGGAGGAGCGCACCGCACTCGACCTCGAGACCGCCGTCGACACCGTCACCGCCGGCGCGCTGCGGCCGGGCCCGGGCGGCTCGGTCGGCCTGGAACTCGAGGCGCACCTGGTCGACCTCGACGCCCCGGCCGAGCGCGTGCCCTGGGCGCGGGTGACCGCCGCGCTGGCCGCGCTGCCCGCCCTCCCGGGCGGCAGCCGGGTCACCCTGGAGCCCGGCGGCCAGGTCGAGCTGTCGGGACCGCCGCTACCGGGTGCCGCCGCCGCGGTCGGGGCGCTGCGGGCCGACCGCGCGGTCCTCGCCGCCGCGCTGGCGGCCGCCCGGCTGGGCCTGGCGCCGGTCGGCGCCGACCCGCTGCGCCGGCCGGCCCGCGTCAGCCCCGCCCCGCGCTACCGCGCGATGGAGCGGCACTTCTCCGCCGTCGGCTGCGGCGCCGCGGGGACGGCGATGATGACAGCGACGGCGTCGCTGCAGGTCAACCTGGACGCCGGCCCGCGCGGCGGGGAGAGCCGGCGGGTGGCGCTGGCCCACCGGATCGGCCCGGTGCTGGTCGCCGTCTCCGCGTGCTCGCCGCTGCTCGGCGGCCGGGCGACCGGGTGGCGCTCGTCGCGGCAGCAGGTGTGGGGCGCGCTGGACCAGGCGCGATGCGGTCCGCTGCTCGGCGGCGACGACCCGGCCGGCGAGTGGGCGCACTACGCGCTGGCCGCGCCGGTGATGCTCGTCCGCGACCCGGACACCGGCGCCGCCGAGCCGGTGCTGACCCGCACCCGCTTCGCCGACTGGGTGACCGGCGCGGTCCCGCTGGGCGGGCGCCGCCCCACCGCGGCGGACCTCGACTACCACCTGTCCACGCTCTTCCCGCCGGTGCGGCTGCGCGGCTACCTGGAGATCCGCTACCTCGACGCCGCACCCGAGCCCTGGTGGCCGGCGCTGGCCGCCGTCACCACCGCCCTGCTCGACGACGCCCGCGCCGCCGACGCCGCGGCCGAGGCCACCGCTCCGGTGGCCGGCGCCTGGGACCGTGCCGCCCGCGACGGGCTGGCCGACCGCGACCTGCGCACCGCCGCGGTGCGCTGCCTGGCCGCCGCGCTGGCCGTCGTCGACCCGTCCCTGCGGCCGGAGGTGGAGGCGCTGGCCGCGCTCGCCGAGGCCGGCCGCTCCCCCGGTGACGCGCTGCCCGGCGACCCGGCCGCCGCCCTCCTGGCCGCCACCGAGATCCCGGAGGTCCACCCGTGACCGCCCTGCGCGAGCAGCTCGCCCTCGACCTGGAGACCGCCCGGCGGCGGACGCTCCTGCTCACCGACCACGACGAGCCCGAGCTGCTGCGCCAGCACACCCCGCTGCTGAGCCCGCTGGTCTGGGACCTCGCGCACGTCGCGCAGCAGGAGGACCTGTGGCTGCTGCGCGGCGGCGACGCCCGCCGCCCGGGCCTGCTGCCGCCCGCGGTGGAGGCGCTCTACGACGCGTTCGCCCAGCCGCGGGCGGTGCGCGCGCGGCTGCCGCTGCTGCCACCGGTCGAGGCGCGCGCGTTCGGCCGCGAGGTGCGGGGGCGGGTGCTCGACCGGCTGGAGCGGCTCGGTCCCGATGACGATCCGTTCGACGTCGCCATGGTCGTCAGCCACGAGCAGCAGCACGACGAGACGATGCTGCAGGCGCTGGCCGTCCGCACCGGCCCGCCGCTGCTCGGGGAGGGCAGTCCGCTGCCGCCCGGGCGGCCGGGCGTGGCCGGCACGTCGGTGCTCGTCCCGGGCGGTCCGTTCGTGCTCGGGGTCGACGCCGACCACGAGCCGTTCTCGCTGGACAACGAGCGGCCCGCGCACGTCGTCGACGTGCCCGCCTTCCGCATCGGCCGGGTGCCGGTCACCAACGGCGAGTACGCGGCCTTCGTGGCAGACGGTGGCTACGACACCCCGCGCTGGTGGTCGGACCGCGGCTGGGCGCACCGGCAGGAGGCCGGGCTGCAGCGCCCGCACTACTGGAGCCCGACCGGCGCGGTGCGCACCCGCTTCGGCGTCCTCGAGGAGATCCCGCCCGACGAGCCGGTCCAGCACGTCACGTTCTTCGAGGCCGAGGCCTACGCCGCCTGGGCAGGGGCCAGCAGGGCCGCCTGGGCCGGCGCCCGGCTGCCCACCGAGGCCGAGTGGGAGAAGGCCGCGGTGTGGGACCCGGCGGCCGGCCGCCGCAGGCGCTGGCCGTGGGGCGACGCCGACCCCACACCGGCGCTGGCCAACCTCGGCGGCTCGGCGCTGCGACCCGCGCCGGTGGGCGCCTATCCCGGTGGCGCGTCGGCGGTCGGCGCGGAGCAGATGATCGGCGACGTCTGGGAGTGGACGTCGTCGGGCTTCGAGGCCTGGCCCGGGTTCACGCCGATGCTCTACGCCGACTACTCCGCACCGTTCTTCGGCGGCGACTACCAGGTCCTGCGCGGCGGCGCGTGGTCGGTGGAGCCCTCGATCCTGCGGCCGAGCTTCCGCAACTGGGACCACCCCGTCCGCCGGCAGGTGTTCAGCGGGTTCCGGCTCGCCTGGTCGGTGGGCTGATGTGCCGCCACCTGGCCTGGCTGGGCCGTCCGCGGTCGCTGTCCTCGCTGGTGCTCGAGCCGCCGTCGTCGCTGCTGGTGCAGTCGTGGGCGCCGCGGCGGCAGCGGTACGGCACCGTCAACGCCGACGGCTGGGGCGTGGGGTTCTGGGCCCCGGGCCGCGAGGGACCGGCGCGGTGGCGGTCGGCCCGGCCGCTGTGGGGTGACCCGTCGTTCGCCTCGGTGGCGCCGGTGCTGGTGTCCGGGTGCGTGGTGGCCGCCGTCCGCTCGGCGACGGTCGGCATGCCGCTGGAGGAGAGCGCCGTCGCGCCGTTCACCGACGGCCGCTGGCTGCTGTCGCACAACGGCCGGGTGGACCGCGCCGTCCTGCCGCCGGTGCGCGACGCCGAGTCCACCGTGGACAGCGCGCTGCTCGCCGCGCTGGTCTCCTCCCGCGGCGTCGACCGGCTGGGCGAGACGGTGCGTGAGGTCGGTGCCGCCGATCCCGCCGCCCGGCTCAACCTGCTCGCCGCCGACGGCACCCGGCTGCTGGCCACCACCTGGGGCGACACGCTCTCCGCGCTGGTCACCGGCGAGGGGACGGCGCTGGCCAGCGAGCCGTGGGACGACGACCCCGCCTGGACCGACGTCCCCGACCGCTCGCTGGTCGAGGTGACCCCCGACGGCCTGACCGTCACCGCCTTGGCCTGACCCGCCCCGAGCAGAGGAGATCCGTGACGACCGCCCGCCACCTCGCCCCCTCCGATCCCGCGGCCGCGCTGCGCGCCGACGTCCTCGCCGGGCTGACCGCGACGCCGAGGTGGCTGCCGCCGCGCTGGTTCTACGACGCGCGCGGCAGCGAGCTGTTCGACGAGATCACCCGGCTGCCCGAGTACTACCCGACCCGGGCCGAGCGGGCGGTGCTCGAGGCGCACGCGGACGAGATGGCCCGGGCCTGCGGCGCCGACGTGCTCGTCGAGCTCGGCAGCGGCACCTCGGAGAAGACCCGGCTGCTGCTCGACGCGCTCACCCGGGCCGGGACGCTGCGGCGGTTCGTCCCCTTCGACGTCGACCCGACCGTGCTCGAGGCGGCCGGAGCGGCGATCGGTGGCGAGTACCCGGGCGTCGCCGTCGACGCCGTGGTCGGGGACTTCACCGAGCACCTGGCCCTGCTGCCCCGCTCGGGACGGCGGCTGGTGGCGTTCCTCGGCTCCACGATCGGCAACCTCGAGCCCGGCCCGCGGGCGGCGTTCCTCGCCGAGCTGGCCGGCACGCTGGCCCCCGGCGACGCCTTCCTGCTCGGCACCGACCTGGTCAAGGACCCCGGCCGGCTGGTCCGCGCCTACGACGACGCCGCCGGCGTGACCGCCGCGTTCAACCGCAACGTGCTGGCCGTGGTCGACCGCGAGCTCGGCGCCGACTTCGACCCGGCCGCGTTCGACCACGTGGCGCTGTGGGACGCCGAGCACGAGTGGATCGAGATGCGGCTGCGGTCACGGACCGACCAGGTCGTCACCGTGGCGGCGCTGGACCTGACGGTGCGCTTCGCCGCGGGCGAGGACCTGCGCACCGAGATCTCGGCCAAGTTCCGCCGCGCCGGGGTGGAGGCCGAGCTGGCCGCGGCCGGGTTGCGGATGACGCACTGGTGGACCGATCCGGCCGGCGACGTCGCCGTCTCCCTCTCGAGCAAGGACCTCCCTGCCCCCCACCCCTCGCACGCCCGGGGCGGGTCCCGGCAGGGAGGCCGTCACGACGACATCTGAGAGACCGCATCCGGACCTGCGGGGACGCGCGAAGGGGAGGTGTCAGCACCCCCAGATCCCGGAGGAACCCGTGACCCGGACCCGCACCCTCGGCATCCCCGTCGTCGGCATCCCCGTCGTCGGCATGGCCACCGTCGCCGGCACCGGCGCGCTGCTCGCGCTCGGCGTCGCCCCGGCCTCGGCGGCCGACACCGCCACCGTCTCCGTGCTGCACGCCGTCCCGGACACCCCGGTGGACGTGTACGCCAACGGCGAGCGGCTCCTCGACGACTTCCAGCCCGGCACGCTCACCGACCCGCTCTCGCTGCCGGCCGGCTCCTACGACCTCGCGCTCTTCCCGCCGACGCCCCGACGGCTCGGGCACGCCGCTGCTGTCGGCGAACGGCGTCGCGGTGCCCGCCGGCGCGAACGCCACCGTGGCCGCCCACCTGACGGCCGACGGCCGGCCCGCGCTCACGCCGTTCGTCAACGACACCTCGGCGGTGCCCGCGGGACAGGGCCGGGTCGTCGTGCGGCACGTCGCCGCGGCGCCCGCCGTGGACGTCCGCGCCGGCGGCCAGGTCGTCGCGCCGGCCTGAGCAACCCGGACGAGGCGGCGCTCGAGGTGCCGGCCGGCACGGTCAGCGCCGACGTCGTCCTCGCCGGCACCTCCACGGTCGCGCTCGGCCCGGCCGACCTGGCCGTGACCGAGGGCGCCACGACGATCGTCTACGCCTGGGGCTCGCAGGACGCCGGCTTCGAGCTCGCGGTCCAGACGATCGGCGGCGGGCACTCCGCGCCCTCCGGCGTCCCGGGCGGCACCGCTGGTCTGGCGGACGACAGCCTGCCCCTGCCGCTGCTCGGCCTGTCCGCGCTCGGGCTGGCCGGTGCGGGGCTGGCCGCGCGCCGGCTCGCCACGACGCGGGCCTGACGGCCGTGCGTCCCGCCGCTGCCGGCGTTGCCCTGGGCCTCGCCCTCGCCGTGGGCGTGCCCGCGACGTGGGCGCTGACCCGGCCGCCGGCAGCGGCGGGCCCCCCGGTCGAGCAGGTGCTCCCCGCGCCGTCGGCCACCCCTCCCGCTCCCCGGACCCCGGCGTCCCCGTCCGTGACGCCGCCCCGGCGCCCGCCCCCGCCGTCGTCCCGCCCGTGCGGCTCGAGGTCCCGGCCCTCCGGGTCGACGCGCCGCTGGAGGAGTCCGGCGTCCGTCCCGACGGGCAGATGGCGCTGCCCGACGACGTCGGCCGGGCCGGCTGGTACCGCTTCGGGCCGGTGCCCGGCGCCCCCGGGTCGGCGGTCCTCGCGGGCCACGTCGACGACGCCGAGCAGGGCCTCGGCGAGCTCGCCCCGCTGCGGGAGGCCGAGCCGGGGCAGGAGGTCCTGGTCACCGACGCCGCGGGCGCGACGACCCGCTGGCGGGTGGTCGCGCGCGAGCTGCTGGACAAGCAGGCGCTCCCGGTGGACCGGCTGTTCGCGCGCGCGGGGCCGCCGCGGCTGACGCTGGTCACCTGTGGCGGACCGTTCCTCCCCGACGTCGGCGGCTACCGCGACAACGTCGTCGTGGTCGCGGAGCCCCTCCCGTGACGGCCCTGCAGGAAGGCGACCGCGTGCGCTCGCGACGGCATAGGGTCGAGCGGGTGACCACCGAGGCCGAGCCCGCGCCGGCGGGCGCGGCCGGACCCGACGACGCCGAGGTCGGCCGCCGCTTCGCCGCCGGCGAGGAGCAGGCGCTGGCCTGGGCCTACGAGCGGTGGGCGGCGCAGGTGCACGGGATGGCGGTCCGCGCGTTCGGTCCCGGCCCCGACGCCGAGGACGTCACGCAGCAGGTCTTCGTCTCCGCCTGGACCGGCCGCGCCGGCTACCGGCCCGAGCAGGGTCCCCTCCCGGCCTGGCTGACCGGCGTCTGCCGGCACAAGATCGCCGACACGTGGGCCCGGCGGGACCGGCAGCGGCGCGCCACCGAGGCCGCCGTCGCCGAGCTGAACGCCGCGCCCGCCGGCGGTCCCGCCCCGGTCGACAGCACGGTCGCCGACCGCGTGCTGCTGCTCGGCGAGCTGGACCGCCTCGGCCAGCCGCAGCGCGGCATCATCGAGCTCGCCTTCTTCGCCGACCTCACGCACACGCAGATCGCCGAGCGCACCGGCCTGCCGCTGGGGACGGTCAAGAGCCACATCCGGCGCACCCTGGAGCGCCTGCGCGACCGGTTGGAGGTGGACGGTGCCGCACTGCACGCCTGAGGACCTCGGCCTCGCGGCGCTGGGCGAGCCCCTGGCCGACGACGAGGCCGCGCACCTGGCGGACTGCGCGGCCTGCCGCGGCGAGGTGGCGCGGCTGCGCCGGGTCGTCGACGCGCTGGCCGTGCCGGAGCTCGCCGCGCCCGGGCCGGCCGTCGCGCCGCCGCCGGGGCTGTGGGCCGGGATCGCCGCGGCCACCGGTGTCGCCGCGGCTCCGCGGGCGGACGTCGTCGCGGCGTCCGCGCCGGCCGCCGGCCCGGTCCCCGACGTCGTCCCGGAGCCGCTGCCCGCTCCCCTGCCGGCGGAGCCCGCCGGGCCGATGGCGCCGGTGGTCCCGCTGCGGTCGCGCCGGTCGCGTCTGCTGCTCGCCGCCGCGGCGGCGCTCGTCGCGGGGCTCGGCATCGGCGCGGGCGCGGTGGCGCTGGCCACCCGCGGCGACGACGGCGTCCCCGTGGCCGCGACCGTGCTCGACCCGCTCGACGGCAGCGACGCCTCGGGCCGCGCCGAGGTCGTCGAGCGGGCCGACGGCACCCGGGTGCTGCAGGTCGAGCTGTCCGCGGGCGCGCCCACCGAGGGCTACTACGAGGCGTGGCTGCTCGACGAGTCGGTGTCCGGGCTCATCCCGCTCGGCGTCGTCCGCGCCGGCACCGAGGAGTTCGAGCTGCCCGCCGGCCTCGACCTCGGCGAGTACCCGGTGGTCGACGTCTCGGTGGAGCCGCTCGACGGGGACCCGGCCCACTCGGGTGTCTCGGTGGCCCGCGGCCTGCTCGACGCCTGACGGTCAGCGCCACCGGTTAGCTTCGGGCGCGTGACCGCGCTCGACCTCCTCCTGCCGCACGACGACCTCGCCGACGCCTGGCGCACCGCCCGTCCCCGCGCGGCCGGCCGGCACCTCGACACCGCCGCGTGCAGCCGGCAGAGCAACCGCGTCCTCGAGGCGGTCGCGCACCACGCCCGCCACGAGGCCGAGCTCGGCGGCTACGTGGCCGAGGCGACCGCCGGCGACCTGCTGCAGCAGGGCCGCAGCATCGTCGGCGGGCTGGCGGGCATGGCCGCGGCCGACGTCGCCTTCGTCGAGTCCGCGCAGGCCGCCCTCGCCGCGCTGCTGACCGCGTGGCGGCTGCCGGCCGGCTCGCGGGTGGCCCGGCTGCCCGGGGAGTACGCACCGAACGCCGCGATGCTGCACGCCGCCGGCCTGGAGTCCGTCCCGCTGGCGGTCGACGGTGACGGGCGGCTCGACGTCGCGGCGCTCGAGCGGTTGCTCACCACCGACCCGCCGCGCCTCGTGCACCTCACCCACGTGGCCAGCCACCGCGGCGTCGTCCAGCCGGCGGCCGAGGTGGCGGCGCTGTGCCGGGTGCACGGGGTGCCGCTGGTGCTCGACGCCGCCCAGTCGCTGGGCCACGTGGACGTCGACCTCGGCGCCGACGTCGTCTACTCGACCTCGCGCAAGTGGCTGGCCGGCCCGCGCGGCGTCGGCTTCCTCTGCGTCCGGCCGGCGGTCGCCGCGCAGCTGCAGCCGGTGCTGCCCGCCCCCGCCGACCTGCCGCCGGTGCGCGGGCTGGAGAGCGGCGAGGCGCACGTGGCCGGCCGGGTCGGCCTGGTGCTCGCGGTCGGGGAGCACCTGGCCGCGGGGCCGGTGCGGGTGCGCGAGCGGCTCGCGGCGCTGGGGCGGGCCGCGCGGCAGGTCCTCGACGGGGCGGCGGGCTGGCGGGTCGTGGAGCCGCTGGACGAGCCGACCGCCACGACGACGCTGCGCCCGCCGGACGGCGTCGACGTCGTCGCCACGCGGGCGCGGCTGCTCACCGAGCACGGCATCGTCACCACGGCGGTCGAGCGCGCGCGGGCGCCCCAGGAGCTGACCGGCCCGGTGCTGCGGGTGTCCCCGCACGTGGACGGCACCGTCGACGACCTCGAGGCCCTCGCCGCCGCCCTCTAGCGGCCTCGCTGCAGGGGCCCGCCGCGAGCTCGCGAGCGGTGGGGGGCAGCGGGGTCCGTCAGCTGCACGCGCTCGGACACCCGGCGGTGGACGGCGAGCTGCTCGTCGAGACCGGGGTGCACGGGGACGCCGTCCTCCACCACGAACCGCCCGCCGACGACGGTGTGCCGCGCCGCCACCGGCCCGCAGCGCAGCCACGCCTCCACCGGGTCCGACAGCGCGCCGGCGAACGCGGGACCGGTGAGCGGCCAGACGGCGAGGTCGCCGCACGCGCCCACCGACAGCTGCCCGATCTCCCCGGTGCGCCCGAGGCAGGCCGCGCCGCCGCGGGTGGCGACCTCCAGGGCGTCGCGGGCGCCGAACGAGCCCGCGCCGTGGCGCAGCTTGCCCTGCAGCATCGCCGTCCGGGCCTCCAGCCACAGCGACGCCGCGTCCGCCGACGCCGACCCGTCCACGCCGAGGCCCACCGGCGCCCCGGCCGCCCGCAGCTCGGCCACCGGCGACAGCCCGCTGCCCAGGATCATGTTCGACGACGGGCAGTGCGCCGCCCCCACTCCGGCGGCACCCAGCCGGGTCACCTCCGACGGCGACGGCCACACGACGTGCGCCAGCCACACCCGGTCGCTCATCCAGCCGACGTCGGCGAGGTAGTCGACCGGGCGCCGGCCGAAGCGCTCGAGGCAGAACGCGTCCTCGTCCTGCGTCTCGGCGAGGTGGGTGTGCAGCCGCACGTCGAGCCGCCCGGCCAGCTCGGCGGTGCGCTCCATGAGCGACGTGGACACGCTGAACGGCGAGCACGGGGCCAGCGCCAGCCGGGTGAGCGCTGTCGGTGAGCGGTCGTGGTGGGCCTCCACCAGCCGCTGCGATTCGGCCAGGATCTCGTCGTCGTCCTGGACGACGCCGTCGGGCGGCAGCCCGCCGTCCTTCACCGACAGCGACATCGAGCCGCGGGTGAAGTGCGAGCGCATGCCCAGGTCCTGCGCCGCGCGGACCTCCGCGCCGATCAGGTCCCCGGCGCCGCGCGGGTGCACGTAGAGGTGGTCGGTCGACGTGGTGCAGCCGGCCAGCGCGAGCTCGGTGAGCCCCACGTAGGCCGAGACGTAGGCGGCCTCCTCGTCCAGCCGCGCCCACAGCGGATAGAGCGTGACCAGCCAGTCGAACAGCCCGCCGCTCAGCGCGGGCGCGAAGGCGCGGGTGAGGTTCTGGTAGAGGTGGTGGTGGGTGTTGACCAGCCCGGGCGTCACCAGGCAGCCGCGCGCGTCGACCGTGCGGACGGCGTCCGGCCGCGGGTCGCCGGGCCCGCCCACGCCGCTCACCACGCCACCGGTCACCGCGACCCACCCGCCGGCGATCTCGCGCCGCTCGTCGTCCACGGTGGCCAGCAGCTCGGCGTCGTGCACCAGCAGGTCGGCGGGGTGCACGGGCAGGTCGGCGGTCGTCTCCACCCGCCGCATCCTGCCCAGCCCGTGTGAACACGGCGAGTCGCCACGGGACGTCGCGCAACCCGACCGGAACGAACGCGGACTACCGTGACCGTCCCCCGCACACGCGACGAGGAGCGACGATGGACTTCCTGCAGCCCGCGACGTGGGAGGAGGCGCTGGAGGCGAAGGCCGCCTCCCGCGACGCCGTCCCCATCGCCGGGGGCACCGACGTCATGGTGGGGATCAACTTCGGCCGGCTGCGCCCCTCGCTGCTGCTCGACCTCACCCGGGTCCCCGAGCTGCAGCAGTGGGCCGACGACGACGGCGCGGTCCGCCTCGGCGCGGGCGTCCCCTACGCCCGCGTCATCTCCGAGCTCGGCGGCCGGCTGCCGGGCCTGGCGATGGCCGCCCGCACGATCGGCTCGCCGCAGATCCGCAACCGCGGCACCGTCGGCGGCAACCTGGCCACCGCCTCCCCCGCGGGCGACGCGCACCCCGCGCTGCTCGCCGCCGGCGCCGAGGTCGAGGTGGCGTCGGTCCGCGGCACCCGCCGGATCCCGGTGACCGAGTTCTACCGCGGGGTCAAGCGCTCCGCGCTGGCCGACGACGAGCTCATCGCCGCCGTCCGCGTCGTCCCGCCGCGCGGCCCGCAGCAGTACAGCAAGATCGGTACCCGCAACGCGATGGTCATCGCCGTCGCCGCGTTCGGGCTGGCGCTGCACCCCGACCGCCGCGCCGTGGGCACCGGCATCGGGTCGGCCGCGCCGACGCCGCGCCCCGCCCCCGCGGCCGAGGAGTTCCTCGCCGGCGAGCTCGACGGCCTGTGGGACTCCCGCACCGAGCTGCCGGCCGCCACCGCCACCCGCTTCGGCGAGCTGGTCGCCGCGGCGGCGGCACCCATCGACGACGTCCGCGGCACCGCCCGCTACCGCGTCCACGCGCTGTCGGTGATGGCCCGGCGCACGCTGACCTGGGCCTGGGCCGACTACCGGAAGGGAGACCCGACGTGCGCCTGAGCTGCACCGTGAACGGCACGCCGCGGCAGGTCGACGACGTGTGGGAGGGCGAGAGCCTGCTCTACGTCCTGCGCGAGCGGATGGGCCTGCCCGGCTCGAAGAACGCCTGCGAGCAGGGCGAGTGCGGGTCCTGCACCGTCTACCTCGACGGGCTGCCGGTCTGCGCCTGCCTGGTCGCGGCGGGCCAGGCGCAGGGCCGCGAGGTCGGCACCGTCGAGGGGCTGGCCCCGGCCGGCGAGCTGCACCCGGTCCAGCAGGCCTTCCTCGAGGCCGGTGCCGTGCAGTGCGGCTTCTGCACGCCCGGGCTGCTGGTCGCCACCGACGACCTGGTCACCCGCTCGCGCGCCGAGGGCCGCACGCCCGCCGACGCCGAGATCCGCGAGGCACTCGCCGGCAACCTGTGCCGTTGCACCGGCTACGAGAAGATCCTCGACGCGGTCCGCCTGGCCGCCGACCGGATGGCGGGAGACCCCCGATGAGCACGCCCACCCGCGCCCCGAGCGGAGCGCCGTCGCACCTGACCGGGCCGGGCGGCGGGCGGGTCGGCGACGACGCCGCGCGCCCCGACGGCGTCCTCAAGGTCCGCGGCGAGTTCGCCTACGGCAGCGACCTGTGGATGGACGACATGCTGTGGGGCGTCACGCTGCGCAGCCCGCACCCCTACGCGCGCATCCGCTCCATCGACGTCGGCGCGGCGCTGGCCGTGCCGGGCGTGCACGCCGTCCTCACCTCCGACGACGTGCCCGGCGAGAAGGTGTACGGCCTCGAGCTCGCCGACCAGCCGGTGCTCGCCCTCGACGTCGTCCGCTACCAGGGCGAGCCGGTGGCGCTGGTCGCCGCCGACCACCCCGACACCGCCCGCCGGGCCGCGGCGCGGATCGTCGTCGACTACGACGTCTGGGAGCCGGTCACCGACGCCCGCCGGGCGCTCGGCCACCCGACCTGGAACCAGGTGCACGACTCCCCGGCCGAGGTCACCGAGCTGTCGCGGGAGAGCGCCCACCTGCACCCGCACGGCAACCTGGTGCGCCACCTCAAGGTGCGCAGGGGCGACCCCGCCCCCACCGCCGACGTCGTCGTCGTGAACGAGTACGAGGTCGGCATGCAGGACCAGGCCTTCCTGGGCCCGGAGTCCGGCCTCGCGGTGCCCGGTGAGGACGGCGGCGTCGACCTCTACGTCGCCACCCAGTGGCTGCACGTCGACCAGCGCCAGATCTGCGCGGCACTGGCCCTGCCGCCGGAGCGGGTGCGGCTGACCCTGGCCGGGGTCGGCGGCGCGTTCGGCGGCCGCGAGGACCTCTCCATGCACGTGCACGCGTGCCTGCTCGCGCTGCACACCGGCCGGCCGGTGAAGATGTCCTACAACCGCGAGGAGTCCTTCTTCGGCCACGTGCACCGCCACCCGGCCACCATGCGCTACGAGCACGGCGCCACGCGCGACGGCGACCTGGTCTACGTCAAGGCGACCATCTACTTCGACGGCGGCGCCTACGCCTCGAGCACGCCGGCGGTCGTCGGCAACGGCGGCACGATGGGCATCGGCCCCTACGTCGTGCCGAACGTGCACGTCGACTGCTACGGCGCCTACACGAACAACCCGCCGTGCGGCGCCATGCGCGGCTTCGGGTCGGTGCAGACCGCCTTCGCCTACGAGTCGCAGATGGACGCGCTCGCCGCCGAGCTCGGCATGGACCCGGTCGACCTGCGCTGCCGCAACGCCATGGAGCAGGGCTCGGAGGCCATCACCGGCCAGGTCGTCGACAGCCCCGCGCCCGTCGTGGAGCTGCTGCGCCGGCTCGAGGCGATGCCGCTGCCGCCGGAGGTCCCCACCGGCGACGCCGTCGACCTGCGGGACATGCCCGGCGGCGTCTCCAACAGCACGCACGGCGAGGGCGTGCGGCGCGGCGTCGGGTACGCCGTCGCCTACAAGAACGTCGCCTTCTCCGAGGGCTTCGACGACTACTCGACCGCCCGCGTGCGGCTGGAGGTGGTCGGCGGCGAGGCGGTGGCGACCGTGCACACCGCGGCCGCCGAGGTCGGCCAGGGCCTGGTCACCGTCGAGCAGCAGATCGCCCGCACCGAGCTCGGCGTCGACCGGGTCACCGTGCACCCCAAGGACACCGCCGTCGGCTCCGCGGGCTCCACCTCGGCGTCCCGGCAGACCTACGTCACCGGCGGCGCGGTGAAGGCCGCGTGCGAGGCGGTCCGCGCCCGGGTGCTGGAGCGGGCGCGGTCGGTCGTCGGCCGGCCGGTGGCCGACCTGCGGCTCGACGGCGGGAAGGTCGTGTCCGACCTCGAGGGCGTCGCGCTGCCGCTGGCCGACCTGCTCGGCGACGAGGCGGTCGAGGAGACGCTCGAGTGGCGGCACCGGCCCACCGAGGCGGTCGACCCGGAGACCGGGCAGGGCTTCGCGCACGTGCAGTACGCCTTCTCCGCGCACCGGGCCGTCGTCGACGTCGACACCGAGCTGGGGCTGGTCAAGGTCGTGGAGATGGCCTGCACCCAGGACGTCGGCAAGGCGATCAACCCGCAGGCCGTCGTCGGCCAGATCCAGGGCGGCACCGCGCAGGGGCTCGGGCTGGCGGTGATGGAGGAGATCCTGGTGCGCGACGGACGGGTGCAGAACCCGTCGTTCACCGACTACCTGATCCCCACCGTGCTCGACATGCCGCCGGTGCGGGTGGAGATCCTGGAGTACGCCGACCCGCACGCCCCCTACGGGCTGCGCGGGGTGGGCGAGGCGCCCAACATCTCCTCCGGCCCGGCGGTCCTGGCCGCGATCCGGCAGGCGACCGGGCTGCCGCTGACCCGCGTCCCCGTCCGCCCGGAGCACCTCACCGGGACGTGAGCCCCGCCAGGCGGTCCATCGCGGCGAGCACCCGGTCCTGCAGCCCGGGGTCCTCCAGGGCCCGCGGGGTCCGGGCCGGGGACCTGCCCGCGGTGTAGCCGCCGGGCCACTCGCCGGAGGCGGCGTGGGCCACCCGGGCGCCGCCGTCCTCGACGTCGCCCGGCGCGCCCGGGGAGGCGAGCTTGGTGCGCACCCAGCCCGGGTCGACCGCGCCCACGCGCAGGGCGGGCAGGCGGCGGGCCCAGGCCAGCGCCAGGACGACGTCGAGCGCCTTGGAGTCGGCGTAGGCGCGGCGCGGCTCGCGGGGGCTGCCCAGGTCGTCGGGGTCGACGCGGCCCGAGCCGACCATCCCGCTGCCGAGGAAGACCAGGCGCTCGCGCACCCGCTCCTGCACCAGCGCGGTGAGCAGGTGCGGGGCGAGGGCGTTGACGGCGAAGGCGATCTCGTGGCCCTGCCGGCTGGGCGGCGCGCCGCCCGGCGGCCACACGCCGGCGTTGTGCACGAGCACGTCGAGGTGCCCCAGCTGACCGGCGAGCGCGCGCACCTCGTCGAGGTCGGCCAGGTCGCCGGTGACCAGCCGGACGTCGCCGAGCCGGCCGAGCTCCTCGGCGACCGGCGCGCCGCGGGCCTCGCTGCGGGCGTGCAGGACGACGGTGTGCCCGTCGGCCAGCAGCCGCCGTGCGGCCGCGCGGCCGATGCCGTCGGTGGAGCCGGTGATCGCGATCGTCGCCATGGTCCGGGCCTACCCGCTCAGGGCGGCAGGAACGGCCCCTCCTGCCGCCCTGGGGTCAGGGCGCGGTCTCCTCCCAGCGGCGGCGCAGGGCGGCGCGGCCGGCCTCGGTCGGGCGGCCCCACAGGCGCAGCCGGGCCATGCCGCCGTCGGGGAAGACGTCCATGCGCACGCGGGTGACGCCGGCGTCGCCGGGCAGCACGAACCGGTGCCGGGTGTCGGGCTGCAGCGGCGTGCGGGCCAGCAGCTCGACCTCGCGCCCGTCGGCGGTGGTGCCGGTCAGCGACGCCTCCCCGGGCGCGTTGCCGAGGAACCACGAGGTGTCGAGCTCGGCGAGGGTCACGGTGCCCTCGCAGGCCAGCGCCACCTCGACCCAGTCGTTGCCGTCGTCGCGGCGGCGGGCGTTCTCCCAGCCCTCGCCCATCGACCGGGCCACGCCCCGGCCGAGCAGCTGGTGCGGGCTGCCGTAGAAGGCGTTGCTCACCCCGCTGACGACGCCGCCGTTCTCCAGCGCCGCGAGGTCGCACGGGCCGGCGTCGAGCAGCCGCGGGTCGGGGACCACCTCGCCGTGCACGCGCAGGCGGGCCACGCCGCCGTCGGGGTGGATGGTCAGCCGCACGTGCGTCACCCGCGGCCCCGGCTCGACGGCGAAGCGGTTCTCCGTGCCCCCGGCCAGCGGCGACAGGGGCAGCAGCGGCACCCACGCGGCGTCGGCCAGCGCCGCGGCCGGCGGGTGGCCCTCCACCGAGGCCCCCTCCAGCGACGCGGACGTCGGGTAGTTGCCGAGGAAGAAGGCGGTGTCGACGACGACGCCGTGCACGATCCCCGGCATCCCGAGCCGCACGACCGCCCAGTCGCTGCCCGGTGCGCGGCGCCGCCGGGTCTCCCAGCCGTCGTACTCCTTGCCGCGCGCCCCGAAGTCGTCCCGCGCCTGCGGCGGCTCGGGCCGGATCAGGTTCTCCTTGCCGGCGAAGAACTCGTCGTTGGCGGCCACCACGGCGCCGCCCTGCGTGCGGACGGCGAGGTCGGGCAGGTCGAACGGGTCGCTCACGACTCCTCCTCGCTGACGCTCGTCGGCGTCGTGACCGACAGCGCTGCTGTGTTCATGCCCGACCTCGCGAGCTCGGTCACGGTGCTCCTCCGGGGTCGGCGGGGGTCACTGTCGCACGGCCGGGGTAGGGGTCCCGGGTACCGCCAGCCCCCGAGGAGGACCCGTGTCCGAACCGACCGACGACCTGCGCGAGCGCGCCCGCGAGCACGTCCGGCAGATGCCCGCCGAGACCGCGCTCGGCAACGCCGACCCCGCCGGTGGCTCCACCGACGACCCGAAGATCATGGACGAGGCCGCCCGGGAAGAGGGCGAGCAACAGTCCTGATCAGCGGTCCCCTCGGCCCAGCAGCCGGCCGAGGGGGCTGCCGTCGGCCTCCCGCCCGCCCAGCCAGGTGCGGCGGACGACTCCGGTGAGCTCCCGGCCGGCGTACGGGGTCACGGGGTTGCGGTGCTCGAGCCGTCCCACGGTGAACGGCTCGTCCGGCGCGAAGGCCACCAGGTCGGCGTCCCTCCCCACGGCGATCGCGCCCTTCCGCGGCAGCCCGGCCAGCCGCGCCGGTGCCGCCGACATCCAGCCCACCACCTCGGCCAGCCCGATACCGCGGGACCGCGCTCCCGTCCACACCGCCGGCAGCGCCACCTGCAGCCCGGCGATCCCGCCCCAGGCCAGCCCGAAGTCGCCGACGTCGAGCCGCTTGAGCTCGGGCGTGCACGGCGAGTGGTCGCTGACCACCAGGTCGACGTCCCCGGCCCTCAGCGCTCCCCACAGCGCCTCACGGTGCGCCGACTCGCGGATGGGCGGGCAGCACTTGTAGGCGGTGTCGCCGTCGGGCACCTCCTCGGCGGCGAAGGTCAGGTAGTGCGGGCAGGTCTCCACGGTGATCCGCACGCCGTCGGCGCGCGCCGAGCGCAGCAGCGGCAGCGCGTCGCCGTCGGCCAGGTGGACGACGTGGCTGCGCGCCCCGGTGTCCCGCGTGGCGGCCACCAGCCGGCCGATCGCGGTCTCCTCCGCCGCCGGGGGCCGGGAGGCGAGGAACGCCGCGTAGCTCGCGCCCGCCGGCTCCGGCGCGGCGTCGATGACCGCCGCGTCCTCGGCGTGCGCGACCAGCAGCCCGTCGAAGGAGGTCAGCTCGGCCAGCGCCGCGCGCAGCCCGGCGTCGTCCAGGGGCGGGAACTCCGGGACGCCGGAGTCGAGCAGGAAGCACTTGAACCCGACCACGCCGGCCTCGTGCATCGCCCGCAGCTCGCCGGCGTTGCCGGGCACCGCGCCGCCCCAGAACGCCACGTCGACGGCGACCTGCCCGGCGGCGACCTCCCGCTTGACCCGCAGCGCCTCGAGCGTGGTGGTGGCGGGCACGGAGTTCAGCGGCATGTCCACGACCGTGGTGACGCCGCCGGCGGCCGCGGCGCGGGTGGCGGTGGCGAAGCCCTCCCACTCGGTGCGGCCTGGCTCGTTCACGTGCACGTGGCTGTCGACCAGGCCCGGCAGCAGCACCTCGTCGTCGGCGAGGGTGACCGCGCCGGCCGGGGCGTCGTCGAAGGCGGTGACCGCGGTGACCACCCCGTCGTCGGTGTGCACGGCGGCCGCGCGTTCGCCGTCGGGCAGCACCACCCGCCGGGCGCGGACGACCGGGCTCACGCGACGTCCTCGGTGAGCGCCCGCACGACGCGGTGCAGCTGGGTGCCCCACGCGGTGGCCACCCAGCCGTCCTCCAGCGGCAGGCGGACGGCGTCGTCGGCGGTCAGCACCCCCGCAGCCTGCCCGACGTGCACCGTGGACGCGTAGGCGCGCGGCGCCAGGGGCGGCAGCCAGGCCGGCGCCCCGGGGCCGAGGCCGACGGTCGTGTGCAGCAGCGGCCGCCCGTCGCGGACCACCCGCGTCGTGCCGGTCCAGCGGCCCGGCTCCTCGCCGGTGCGGCCGAGCAGCACCTGCTCGGTGGCGGTGAGGACGGCGCCGGCCGCCAGCGTCGCCGTCAGCTCGGCCCGGTGGTGCGCGCCGCGCGCCACGACGGTGGGCTCCGGACGCAGGTCCAGCTCCCCGGCCACCTCGGCGACGACGCGCTGCACCGACGGCCGGTCGCCGTCGCGGGCGGGCAGCGCGACGGCGGCGGCCACGGACCGCACCGCCAGCGTGGCGCCCTCCTCGACCACCAGCCGGACCTCGGCGTCGTCACCCCCCAGCGGGCCGAACGCCGTCGCCACCAGGTGGACCGACGCCGGGCCGGTGCGCCGCACCGCCAGCTGCCCGCTCCCGCGGACCACCGGCAGCACGGTGCGCCCGCCGGGCCCCCGCCGCGCGACGACCTCGACCCGGGTGATCACGCCTGCTGCAGCGCGCGGGCGCGCACCTGCTCCCGCACCCACTCGGCCACCGGGGTGGCGGCCGGGTCCTCGCGCAGCGAGACGAGCAGCGTCGGCTTGTCCCCGCGCACCGTCGCCGAGTCCCGGCGCATGACGTCGAGGTCGGCGCCGACCAGCGGGGCGAGGTCGGTCTTGTTCACGACCAGCAGGTCCGACGCGGTGACGCCCGGCCCGCCCTTGCGCGGCACCTTGTCCCCGCCGGCGACGTCGACGACGAACACCTGCACGTCGACCAGGCCGTAGCTGAAGCTGGCCGTCAGGTTGTCCCCGCCGGACTCGACGAGGACCAGCTCCAGCCCGGGGTGGCGCGCCTCGAGCAGCTCGACGGCGTCGAGGTTGGCGGTGATGTCGTCGCGGATGGCGGTGTGCGGGCAGCAGCCGGTCTGCACCGCCTCGATCCGGTCGTCGGGGAGGACGGCGTTGCGGCGCAGGAAGTCGGCGTCCTCGGTCGTGTAGATGTCGTTGGTGACGACGGCGAGGTCGTACTCGGCGCCGAGCGTGCGGCACAGCGCCGCGGCCAGCGCCGTCTTGCCCGAGCCGACGGGCCCGCCGAGGCCCACGCGCAGCGGGCCGCCGTGCCGGTGCCCGTGCTCGTACGGGTCCACGTAGTCGTCCAGGTTGTGGTCAGGAGGCAAAGAACCGGTCCCCTCTCGTGGCGTGCACCTCGGCCAGCAGGTCGAGGATCGGGTCGGTGTCGGCCGGCAGTGAGCCGGCAGCGCGACGGAGGCCGTCCTCCGCGACGGCGTCGATGGCGGGCGCGAGCCGCGCGGTGACGGCGGCGACGGTCAGCGGGTCCATCGCGAGCAGCCGCTGCGCCGCCGTCGCCGGGCCGCTGACCGAGAGGTACGCGGCGGCCGCGGCGGCGTCCCGGGCGGGCAGGCCCCGGCGGCCGCGGCCACGCCCAGCGCGACCGGGTGGTGCGGCGCGGCCGGCAGCGCGTCCCACAGCGGCGAGGGCCAGGCGCGGCGGCCCACCCGCACCAGGCCGCGGCCCTGCTGCCGGGAGGCCGCCCGCAGCGCCGGTGACGGGGTCCGCGCGTCGGCCTCGGCGTCCAGGGCGGCGAGGTCTCCCCCGTCGCAGGCGGCTGCGGCCAGGCCCGCGGCCACCGCGCCGGACGTCGTCAGCCGGCGGAGCAGGAAGGCCGCCAGCGACGACGGGTCGCGCACCAGCCCGGCCGCGATCGCCTGTTCCACCCCGCCGGAGTGCGTGTGGCCCCCGGCCGGCAGCCGCGAGTCGGCGAGTGTGAGGAGAGCTGATGACATGGGACGAGGTGCCCTCTAGAAGAGGAAGTACCGCTGCGCCATCGGCAGCTCGCGCACGGGCTCGGGCTCCCACACCTCGCCGTCCACGGTCACCGTGAAGGTGTCCGGGTCGACGCGGATCTCCGGCAGCGCGGTGTTCTCCGGCATGTCCGCCTTGGTCAGCCGCGTCGTGTCGGTGACCGGGGCCAGCCGCCGGTCGATCGCCAGCCGGTCGCCCAGGCCTGCCTCGAGCGCCGCCGGCGCCACGAAGTGCAGCGACGTCAGCGCCGGCACCTTCCCGTACGCGCCGAACATCGGCCGGGGCAGCTGCGGCTGCGGGGTGGGGATGGAGGCGTTGGCGTCGCCCATCTGCGCCCAGGCGACCATCCCGCCCTTGAGCACCGCGTGCGGCCGGACGCCGAAGAACTCCGGGTCCCAGAGCACCAGGTCGGCGAGCTTGCCCGGCTCCACCGAGCCGACCTCGCCGTCGATGCCGTGCGCCACGGCCGGGCAGATCGTGTACTTGGCGACGTACCGGCGGGCCCGCAGGTTGTCCGCCGCGCCGTCGCCGGCCAGCGACCCGCGCTTGCGCTTCATGACGTGCGCCGTCTGCCAGGTCCGCAGGACGACCTCGCCCACGCGCCCCATCGCCTGGGCGTCGGAGCCGATCATCGAGATGGCGCCGAGGTCGTGCAGCAGGTCCTCGGCGGCGATCGTCGTCGGCCGGATCCGGCTCTCGGCGAAGGCGAGGTCCTCCGGCACGGAGGAGTCCAGGTGGTGGCAGACCATGAGCATGTCGAGGTGCTCGTCGAGGGTGTTCACCGTGTGCGGCCGGGTCGGGTTGGTGCTGCTGGGGAGCACGTTCGGGTGCCCGGCGACGGTGATGATGTCCGGCGCGTGACCGCCCCCGGCACCCTCGGTGTGGTACGCGTGGATGCTCCGCCCGGCGATCGCGGCGAGGGTGTCCTCGACGAAACCGGCCTCGTTGAGCGTGTCCGAGTGCAGCGCCACCGGGACGCCGTTGCGCCCGGCCACGGTGAGGCAGGCGTCGATCGCCGCCGGTGTGGAGCCCCAGTCCTCGTGCAGCTTGAACCCGCTGGCCCCGGCGCGCAGCTGCTCCTCCATCGCCTCCTGCGAGACGGTGTTGCCCTTGCCCAGCAGCGCGACGTTGACCGGCCACGGGTCCATCGCCTCGAGCATGCGGGCCAGGTACCAGTCGCCGGGGGTGATGGTCGTGGCCTTGGACCCCTCGGCCGGGCCGGTGCCCCCGCCGATGAGCGTGGTGACGCCGGAGCCCAGCGCCGTCGGGACGATCTGCGGGCAGATGAAGTGCACGTGGCAGTCGATGCCGCCGGCGGTGAGGATCCTTCCGTTCCCGGCCATGACCTCCGTGCCGGGGCCGATGACCAGGTCCGGGTGGACGCCGTCCATCGTGTCGGGGTTGCCCGCCTTGCCCAGGGCCACGACCCGCCCGTCGCGGACGCCGACGTCGGCCTTGACGATCCCCCAGTGGTCGAGGACGACGGCGCCGGTGATCACCAGGTCGGGGGCGCCCTCGGCGCGGGTGGCGCGGCCCTGGCCCATCGACTCGCGGATGACCTTCCCGCCGCCGAACACCGCCTCCTCGCCGGCGCGGCCGGGGCCGCCGCAGCGGTCCTCCTCCACCTCGATCAGCAGGTCGGTGTCGGCCAGCCGGACGCGGTCGCCCGTGGTGGGGCCGTACAGCTGGGCGTAGCGCTCGCGGGACAGCCGCACCATCAGCCGAGCCCTCCCTCTGCGGTCAGGCCGGGAACGACGCGCCCCCCGGCGAGCGGCACCAGCGTCACCGTGCGGGTGATGCCCGGCTCGAAGCGGACGGCGGTCCCGGCGGCGATGTCGAGCCGGTGCCCGTGCGCGGCGGCGCGGTCGAAGGCCAGCGCCCGGTTGGTCTGGGCGAAGTGGAAGTGCGAGCCGACCTGGACCGGGCGGTCGCCGGTGTTGGTCACCTCGAGCTCCAGTCGCGGCGCGCCCTCGAGCGTCTCGACGACCCCCTCGGCCGGGAGGACCTCGCCCGGGATCACGGGATGGGGTGGTGGACGGTCACCAGCTTGGTCCCGTCCGGGAAGGTCGCCTCCACCTGCACCTCCTCGAGCATCTCGGGGACGCCGTCCATGACGTCGTCGCGGGTGAGGACGGTGCGTCCCGACTGCATGAGCTCGGCCACCAGGACGCCGTCGCGGGCGCCCTCCAGCACGTGGTCGGTGACGACCGCCGTCGCCTCCGGCAGGTTCAGCCGCAGGCCCCGCGCGCGCCGCCGGCGGGCGAGCTCTGCGGCGTAGGAGAGCAGCAGGCGCTCCTGTTCGTGCGGGGTGAGGTGCACGCGGGGTCCTCCGGGGGTCGGCAGCCTCCGGACGCTAACCGCCGCATGTGTCGGGGCCGTTACCGGAGCGGTCGGAAGAACTCCCGGACGTCGGCCACCAGCTGCGCCGGGCGCTCCATCGCCGCGAAGTGGCCGCCGCTGTCGTGCTCCCGCCAGAACCGGACGTCGGTCAGCTGCCGCTGCGCCCACGCGCGGGGCGGCACGAAGATCTCCCCGGGGAACATCGACACGCCGGTGGGGACGTCGACCCGCGGCGTCCGCTCCTCCGGCGCGCGGGCCATCTCCCAGTACATCCGCGCCGACGACGTCGCCGTGCCGGTGAACCAGTAGACCGAGACGTCGTCGAGCAGCCGGTCGACGCCCAGGGCTCCGACCGGGTCGCCTCCGGTGTCGGTCCAGGCGTGGAACTTCTCGAGGATCCACGCGCACTGGCCCGCCGGGGAGTCGGTCAGGCCGTAGCCGAGCGTCTGCGGGCGCGTGCGGTGCTGGTGGCTGTAGGCCGAGCCGTCGTCGCGGAAGGCGCGCAGCCGGTCCAGCGCCCGCTGCTCGCGCTCGTCGAACTCCGTCTGCCCCTCCGGCGGGGCGGTCACGACCATGTTGAGGTGCACGCCGACGACCCGGTCGGGGTGCCGCGCGCCGAGGTTGGCCGACACGAACGACCCGATGTCCCCGCCCTGCGCGCCGAAGCGCTCGTACCCGAGCCGGCGCACGAGCTCCGCCCAGGCGTCGGCGGTCCGCGCCGGCCCCCACCCGGGGGCGGACGGCCGGCCGCTCCACCCGTAGCCGGGCAGGGAGGGGACGACGACGGAGAAGGCGTCCCGCGGGTCCTCCGGGTCGGTGAGCGGACCGACGACCTCGAGGAACTCCACCACCGAGCCGGGCCAGCCGTGGGTGAGCACCAGCGGGAGCGCTCCGTCGTGCGGGGAGCGGACGTGCAGCGCGTGCACCCGCAGCCCGTCGATCTCCGTGACCACCTGGGGGAACGCGTTGATCCGCCCCTGCCGCGCCGGCCAGTCGTACTCGTCGGCCCAGTAGCGGCAGACCTCCTGCAGCACCGCGGGTGGCACCCCCTGCGACCAGTCGTCCACCGTCGGCGGGTCGGGCCACCGGGTGTCGCGGAGCCTGCGGCGCAGGTCGGCGACCGCGGCCGCCGGCACGTCGACGGTGAAGGGGCTGACGACGTCGTCCACGGCCCCGACCGTATCGGCGGTTGACGTCCGAGCTGCTCAGCTTCGGGATCAACCTGCCCGTCTGGGCGCTCACGGACGCCGGCCAGGCGCCGGGCGGCGGCATCACCGGCGGCGTCCTGTCGCTCTACGTCACGGTGCTCGTCGTCTACGTGCAGTCGGTGACCCAGCTGCTGCCGTTCGCGATGGGGATGAGCATCAGCCGGCGCACGTTCTCCCGCGGCACCGCCCTAATCGCCGTCGTCTCCGCCGTCGTCCACGGCATCGCGCTGTCGATCCTGACCGATATCGAGGACGCCACCGGTGGGTGGGGCGTCGGGCTGCACTTCTGGACTCCCGGTCCCGTCGACGTCGACGACTGGGCCCTGCAGATCGTGGTGTCCGGCGCCCCGATGCTCGCGGCCGCCGCTCTCGGCGTCTCCTTCGGCGTGGTCGTGAAGCGCTGGGGGCAGCTCGGCCTCTGGAGCACGGTGGTCGGCGCCCTGCTGGTCTTCGGCGGGCTCGCGATCCTCGTGAGTGTGGTGGCGGCAGGGCTGTCCTTCGCCGGCCTCCGCCGGATCGTCCCCTGACGCAGAGCAGACGCACGGAGCCCGACAGGGCCCCGGTTTCGTCACCACGGATCCGGGGCTCTTCCACGTCCGTGTCCCGGAGACGGGGAACGCAGAAGGGCCCCCACCGGTGGTGGAGGCCCTTCTGGGAATGGTTGTCCGGCGGCGTCCTACTCTCCCACCCCGTCTCCAGGGCAGTACCATCGGCGCTGAGAGGCTTAGCTTCCGGGTTCGGAATGGGACCGGGCGTTTCCCTCTCGCCATGACCGCCGTAACACTGTGAACACGACAACCCCGGAATCGACATCGAGTCGATCGACATCGAGTCGATACGGGTTGGTGCGTTCAGAACCGCACAGTGGACGCGAGAACACCTCTTGTTGCTCGACAGGCCCCCCGCGAAACGAAGGGGGTGTGTGGTCAAGCCCTCGGCCTGTTAGTACCGGTCAGCTCCACACCTCACGGTGCTTCCACTTCCGGCCTATCAACCCGCTGGTCTGGGCGGGGGCCTTACCCGGTTGACCCGGTGAGAGACCTCATCTCGAAGCGAGCTTCCCGCTTAGATGCTTTCAGCGGTTATCCCTGCCGAACGTAGCCAACCAGCAGTGCACCTGGCGGTACAACTGGCACACCAGAGGTTCGTCCGTCCCGGTCCTCTCGTACTAGGGACAGCTCTTCTCAAGTCTCTTACGCGCACGGCGGATAGGGACCGAACTGTCTCACGACGTTCTAAACCCAGCTCGCGTACCGCTTTAATGGGCGAACAGCCCAACCCTTGGGACCTACTCCAGCCCCAGGATGCGACGAGCCGACATCGAGGTGCCAAACCATCCCGTCGATATGGACTCTTGGGGAAGATCAGCCTGTTATCCCCGGGGTACCTTTTATCCGTTGAGCGACACCGCTTCCACATGCCGGTGCCGGGTCACTAGTCCCAGCTTTCGCTCCTGCTCGACCCGTCAGTCTCACAGTCAAGCTCCCTTGTGCACTTGCACTCGACACCTGATTGCCAACCAGGCTGAGGGAACCTTTGGGCGCCTCCGTTACATTTTGGGAGGCAACCGCCCCAGTTAAACTACCCACCTGACACTGTTCCTGATCCGGATCACGGACCGAGGTTAGACATCCAATTCGACCAGAGTGGTATTTCAACGGCGACTCCACCGACACTGGCGTGCCGGCTTCCCAGTCTCCCACCTATCCTACACAAGCCGAACCGAACACCAATATCAAGCTGTAGTGAAGGTCCCGGGGTCTTTCCGTCCTGCCGCGCGTAACGAGCATCTTTACTCGTAGTGCAATTTCGCCGAGCCTGTGGTTGAGACAGCTGAGAAGTCGTTACGCCATTCGTGCAGGTCGGAACTTACCCGACAAGGAATTTCGCTACCTTAGGATGGTTATAGTTACCACCGCCGTTTACTGGCGCTTGAGTTCTGAGCTTCGCGCACACGAGGTGCACTAACCCGTCCCCTTAACGTTCCAGCACCGGGCAGGCGTCAGTCCGTATACATCGTCTTACGACTTCGCACGGACCTGTGTTTTTAGTAAACAGTCGCTTCTCACTGGTCTCTGCGACCCCCCTCCGCTGCCCCGCGCGAGGCGGTTCACGGGCGAGGGTCCCCCTTCTCCCGAAGTTACGGGGGCATTTTGCCGAGTTCCTTAACCACAGTTCGCTCGATCGCCTTGGTATTCTCTACCTGACCACCTGAGTTGGTTTGGGGTACGGGCCGCTCGGAACTCGCTAGAGGCTTTTCTCGGCAGCATAGGATCATCGGATTCGCCTCATTCGGCTATGCGTCAGGCCTCACCCTGCATGCGGCGCGGATTTGCCTACGCCACGGGCCACACCCTTGCACCGGTACTACCACTCACCGGCCCGACTACCTTCCTGCGTCACCCCATCGCTTGCCTACTACCAGTTCGGGTCCCCAGCTACTCCCACCCGACACCCCGAAGGGCGACGAGCGGTTTCGGTGGGTCAGCATCGCTGGGTTCAGCATGGGCGTTCCTTCGCGGGTACGGGAATATCAACCCGTTGTCCATCGACTACGCCTGTCGGCCTCGCCTTAGGTCCCGACTCACCCTGGGCGGATTAGCCTGGCCCAGGAACCCTTGGTCTTCCGGCGGGGGAGTTTCTCACTCCCCTCTCGCTACTCATGCCTGCATTCTCACTCGCGTGGCGTCCACGGCTGGATTCCTCCGCCGCTTCACCCGCCACACGACGCTCCCCTACCCACCCACACACCTGGCCGGCCTCCACGAGTGGAGAACCGGCGGGCTACATGTGTGAGTGCCACGGCTTCGGCGGTGTGCTTGAGCCCCGCTACATTGTCGGCGCGGAACCACTTGACCAGTGAGCTATTACGCACTCTTTCAAGGGTGGCTGCTTCTAAGCCAACCTCCTGGTTGTCTCTGCGATCCCACATCCTTTTCCACTTAGCACACGCTTAGGGGCCTTAGCCGATGATCTGGGCTGTTTCCCTCTCGACTACGAACCTTATCGCCCGCAGTCTCACTGCCGCGCTCTCACTTACCGGCATTCGGAGTTTGGTTGACGTCAGTAACCTTGTGGGGCCCATCGGCCATCCAGTGCTCTACCTCCGGCAAGAAACACGCGACGCTGCACCTAAATGCATTTCGGGGAGAACCAGCTATCACCGGGTTTGATTGGCCTTTCACCCCTACCCACAGCTCATCCCCCAGGTTTTCAACCCTGGTGGGTTCGGTCCTCCACGCGGTCTTACCCGCGCTTCAACCTGGCCATGGGTAGATCACCCGGCTTCGGGTCTAGAGCACGCGACTACCACGCCCTGTTCGGACTCGCTCTCGCTACGGCTACCCCCCACGGGTTAACCTCGCCACGTACCGCTAACTCGCAGGCTCATTCTTCAAAAGGCACGCCATCACCGCCGCGCACGAGGCGCGATTCACGGCTCTGACGGCTTGTAGGCACACGGTTTCAGGAACTATTTCACTCCCCTCCCGGGGTACTTTTCACCTTTCCCTCACGGTACTCGTCCGCTATCGGTCACCAGGAAGTATTCAGGCTTAGCGGGTGGTCCCGCCAGATTCACACCGAATTCCACGGGCTCGGTGCTACTTGGGAACACGTGAACAAGGAGAGACCAGGTTTTCGTGTACGGGGCTCTCACCCTCTCCGGCGACCCCTTCCAGAGGCCTTCCACTAACCACGGTCTTTTCTGACTCCCCGCTGCTCCGGCAGAAACAGCACGCACGGTCCCACGACCCCGCTTCCACAACCCCTGCCGGGTATCACATGGAAACGGTTTAGCCTCATCCGCTTTCGCTCGCCACTACTCACGGAATCACGGTTGTTTTCTCTTCCTGTGGGTACTGAGATGTTTCACTTCCCCACGTTCCCTCCACACGCCCTATGTGTTCAGGCGCGGGTCACACCACATGACTGGTGCGGGGTTTCCCCATTCGGACACCCTCGGATCAACGCTCGGTTGGCAGCTCCCCG